>JASHVF010000232.1 GCA_030039615.1 Gammaproteobacteria bacterium
AGCGCCAGCGTCTGCGGCCAGTTCATCAGCAGACCGAACGCGTGCCGCGTGGCGGTGGCCTCCGCGACCCTGCGGTCCCACTCGCGGCGCCGGTGTGGCTCCAGTGCCAGCGACTTGATCGTTCTGATGCCGTATATCGTCTCGACCAGGTGCGCCTGCCGCGCCTGCTCGGCGATGATGACCTTGCGGTGCAGAACCGCGCCGGGCTTCATGAACGCCAACACAATCAGGAAGATGATGGCGGCCAGTCCCAGCGCCAGTATTGCCAGGTGCCACTCGAGAATGAACATCGCAGGGATGATGCCTATCAGTGGCACGGCATCCAGGAAGGCGCCGAAGAGCTGGCCGGTGAGAAAGTAGCGAATCAGCCAGATCTGGTTGAGCTTGCTGAGAATCTGTCCGGTCGGGACATGTTCGAAGTAATCCATCGGCAGCCGCAGCAGCCGTTCCATGATGTACAGGTGCAGGCGGCCGTCGATGCGCGTCGTCGCGACCTGTGTCAACAGCCGACGCAGATACGAGAACAGCGTCTCGAACACCACCAGAATCAGGATGCCGGCGGATAGCACGTTGAGCGTCGACAGCGAGTTGTTCAACAACACCCGATCGAGCACGATCATGAATACGAACGGCGGCGCCATGGCAAACACGGTGCTGATGAAAGCCGCGATGCAGACCTCTCTGAACAGCTTGCCTTCGCGCAGTACCTGCGAGACCAGCCACGGCATGCCAAAGGCCTGCTGCTCGTCGCCGCTGTGCTGGCGGCGTTTGACCAGGATCACCTCGCCCTTCCAGACCTCGGCGAGGTGCAGCTCATCGACAGCGAGCAGCGCATCATCGGGCGCGCCCGGTTCCCGAATGACCGCGACAGTGCCCTTGATCGGATCGGTGCGGGCGTCCTCGAGCAGCAGCGCGCCGCCGTTCTCGGCGCGCAATATCGCGGGCAGCGTCCGCGCGACCTTCGGAAGGTCATGGAAGCTGATCGACAGCGCGCGGGCCTCGAGTCCGAGCTCGCGTGCGATGGCAATGAGCGTCGGCGTATCGGGCTCTCTGCGCTCGGTAGCGAAGCGCCGCCGCACCTCCTCGTAGCTCACATCCATACCGAGGCGCCGCGCCACCGTGACCAGCGCCTGCAGGGAGGTTGCGGAAGCCTCGGGTTCCGAAGCTGAGATGCTGGGATTCATTACTCTTATCGTAGTTATCTTCGGGCGGCAGCTTACGCCACCTCCGGTTGCCCGGCGCCACCAGTGAGGCAGACGGTAAAAATTTAACTTAAACTGTGGCCAGGCGTCGCTGCCACGAATCGCGCCGGGAGAGGGCCTTATGAACAGGTACCACGTATCGCCCGCCATTGCCACCGTTCTCCTTTGTATAGCGAGCCTCTGTCCGCTGGCGGCAGCGGCTGGCCCCGGTCCCGAGATCTGGTATTCGCCCGATGGCGATTCACCCGATTACCTCGATCTCTTCAGGCATCCGGACCAGTGGAGCCGGGCGCGCTCGCACGTCTCAGTTTTTCAGTTGAGCCCGCAACAGACCATGGGCAAGAACAAGAGCGGGCTCAATACCTCGGCGGATCTCGGTGCGGTGCAGGCCTTTAGTTTGCTGCACTCATGGGGAATCAAGGTCGCAATCGAGGTGCCGGCGATCAAGGAATGGGACTGCACCGGGGAACTGGCTGCCAAGCGCACGCTGCAGTACGTGGACATCGTGGGCCAGCAAGGTGGAGCGGTGGACCTGTTGGCCGTCGACGAGGCTCTCGTCAGCGGTGTCCAGAACTGCCATCTCGGTCTGCAGGAGATTGCGCATCGCGTGGCAGGGTACTTCGGCCTGGTCAGCTCCGGGAAGCCGGGTATTGCGATCGGTATCACGGAGGCATATCCGCGCTTCAGTGTCGCCGAGATCGGTCAGTACATCACCGGCGTCGAGCAAGGCGGCGGGAAGCCTGCCTTTGTCCACATCGACGTAAACATACCTGCGCTCGCGCATCGCGCGGACGTCCATCCGGAGCAGGACCTGCGTGCCTTGCAGGCTCTTTTCCGCCAGCACCACGTCCCCTTCGGTGTGATCATATGGAGCGGCTACAACCCCACGCCGTCCGACCGTGTGTACTACGAGAGTTCTATGGCCTGGGCACGCCGCGTGCACGCGGCGATCGGCGCACCGGACCAGGTCGTGTTTGAGAGTTGGGTGATCCGTTCTTCGGCACACTGTGCCCCGGACCAGAAAGACTGTACCGGCGCGACTCCGCGCTGCGCTGCAGATGATCCGCCCTACTGCGGTAAGGGGAGCGTTCCGCTCAACCTCCCCGAGAGCAGTCCCTACACGTTTACCGCGCTCCTCAACGAGGGCGCGGGCGTATTCAGGTAACGCCGCGCGGGTACCGGACGGTGAGCGCGGCTAGGCTCTCCCGCCGCTGGTCAGCATGCGATAGAGCTGCTCGAGTTCGTCGATGACCCCTGGGCGCAGCAGGTAGTTGGGCGATATATACGGCAACCGCTTCTTCTGCCTTTCGAAGAGTCTCCCGTCCCGCAGTGGCGGGACCAGCAGGCTGGCGTATCGCGCGGTCAACTCGTCGTAAAGGGTCGATAGCGGGCGCGCAAACTCGTCCAGCCCCATCGTCGTCTCGTGCAGGCGCATTGCGGCCGTCAGTTTCGAGGCGTCGTAGGTTCGCAGCGCCTCGGTCCGTAACCTCCGCTCATCGCCGTGCACATTGCGCAGCACGTTGAGCGCGCGCAGCAGTTCGATCTCCTCGATTGGCACAGACCCGTGCCGATGGGTGGGAAGAGTCAGACCTGTGGGGTCGACACCGAGGATCTCGCTCACGAAGTGGACGAAGATGTCGAGTTTCTCGGCCAGGACATTGTTGAACGACACCAGCCGGAAACGGTCGGTACCGAACACCCGTGAGATTCGGTCCACCTTGACCCCGAAGTTCAGCATGTCAGCTCCGAAAGGCGTCGCCAGGCGGTCAGAGCAGAACTCGGGAAGGGTGCGGGTACCGCCTTGCCGAATCTCTTCCTGCGCGTTCGACGGCAGCAGCTCGCACCACCTGCGGACGTAGAAGACGATCTCGACCTCCTCGGATAGCAGTGATCTCAGAACGGTTAACTCAGGCTCCTTGAGGAGGGAAAAGTCCTCGGCCGACAGGACGATTACGCTGGCGCCAACAGCCCGGCACGCCTCGAACTTCGGCTCCAGCTCCGCCTGACGCCCCTGACGCAGCATGCTGAACAGACCAAAATGGCACCAGGTGACGGCGTCATCGAAGAAGCAATCCGGATACAGCACGCCTCGTTCGAGCAGCTTTTCCCGGTTGTTCAACAGGCCGTACTGAATGTAGGTAGAGCCCGTCTTGTGCGGACCTACGTGAATGACGAGTCTGGCCATGGATCAGCGGGCTTGAGGCCTGTCACGGGGCCGAAGGGCGCCTGCCTTCCGCGTACCCGTGCTCGTTGAAATGCTGCTCCGCCGACTTGATCCTACCCGCCCTGATCCCCTCGGCTATGTCCGGGTAGGTTTCGACATACCACTTCTCGTCCACCTCGAAGGCATGGGGGCTGCGGCCTTCGAAGTACCCGACCTCCACGAAATGATGATGGCCGGAATTGAACACGCCCGCGGCGACGGCTTCGGCAACGTCCGGATACCGGCGCAGATACCACTGCTCATCGAATGCGACTCCGGCCACCAGCAGCTTCATGATCTCCAGCAGCTCGTCGTAGGAGTTGTTGATCCGGCTCTTGCCGTTGACCGTGACGACGGCGAGCCTGGCGCGGATCACTTTGAACGGCGGTATGTACATAGGCTACGTGGCGAAACGCGGTGCCCGCCGCGTCCCGACCCCCTGTGCCGCTTCGCTCGGAGCGAGTAGCAGCCGTCGGCTTATTGTGAATACTTCTTCGGGCAGGATACCACGCAGGCAGATCAGGCCACGCGGGCAGTCCTCAACCCTCAGCCGGTAGCAGGGCGAGCAACTCATGGCGCGCTGGATTGCCACCGCCGTCTCCCCGAGCGGTCCCCACTCGCGCGCATCGAGGATGCCGGAGTGAATTCCGACGGTCGGAATGCCGAGACCGGCCGCGATGTGCTTCGGACCGCTGTCGTTACCAATGAATAATGCACAGCGGCTGAGCAGGCCGGGCAGGTCGCTGAGTTTATCTCGTCCGATTGTCGACCAGACTGCTTTGGCATGAGCAGTCGCGCTGATGATGAGTTGTCCGAGCGCCACCTCGTCGCGGCTGCCGGTCAGGACCACGTGGACGTCTTCGCTCTCCACCAGCTTGTCGATCAGCAGCGCAAAGTACTCGATGGGCCACTGCTTGATGTCATTTCCCGCTCCCGGATGTACGCAAACCAGCCGCTTGCGGAAGATCCAACGCGGCAGCTCGAGCCGCGACAGCGTTTCCCTGGACAACGGTGTCGGCGTGCCGACAATCACCCGGCGATCGGTCTCGCTGGCTGCCGCCACCGCGTCGACCAGGTTGATGAGATCGTCGGACGCATGTTGGCGCTTGCGGATCATCGCGCTGTCCTCGGCCCACTCCAGCGCAATGTCCAGCCAGGGGTACTTTCCTTTGGTATCGAAGCCGGCCAGATATCGGGCTCCCGTGTGCTGCAGGACTGAGCGCGTCTCCCAATGCTTGCGCAGATCGATCGCAAGATCGAACGCATAGGGGAGCAGACGGCTGCGCAACTCCACCCAGTGCTCGTCGGTGCGTTCCAGTCTCCCGAGGGCGGAACGGCCGTGAAAGAAGTCGAACTGGATCACTCTGTCGACGACGGGCTCCAGCTCCCAAATCGTTTTTGAGGCGGCGCTGGCCAGCACCGATATCTCGGCCAGCGGGAAGTGTTGCCTCAGACGCCGCACTGCCGGCAGCGCGGTAACGCAGTCTCCAATGTGGTCCAGTTTGAGCACCAGTATCCGGCGTATCGATTCGCGGGCCAGCACCGGATGTCCGGCGCAATGGATCTCGACGGGCTCGCTCTCGATGGCGTAGTCGTCGCGGTCGCCCGCCAACCGCTTGTGGAAATATGGATCGCCGCTCGCGAACAGGCCGCGCCACTTCCTGCTGAACGCCTCGACATCAAAGTGGTCCGGAATCCCGACGCGGCTGGCGAGTTCGTGATGGATGAGCTGTGCGTGGGGGGTGTACAGGGTGTGCAGGCCGTTCTGCCGCAGCCGCAGGCAGAAATCGACGTCGTTGTTGACGACGTCATGAGCTTCATCGAATCCGCCGAGCTGCTCGAAGCTGCCGCGCCGCGTCAGCAGACAGGCGCCGGTCACGGCGATCACCTCGCGCTGCGAGAGCGCCAGTCCGAAGTAGCCGCCGTCCTGCTCCGCGGCGTAACGGAACGCGTGGCGTATCACGCCCTGGGGAGTCAGGAACATCCCGGCATGCTGTACGCGGCGGTCCGGATAAAGCAGCTGCGGGCCGACCGCACCGACTTCGGGACGCGCCGCCTGCTCGACCAGAACGTCGAGCCACTGCGGGTCGATGACCTCGATATCGTCGTTCAGAAACAGCAGAAACTCACCGCGCGCCTCGGCCGCCGCCAGATTGTTGTAGCGCGACCAGTTGAACACCGACGGTGCCTGTATGACGCGGTCGGCGTGCTCCCGCAGCCACGTCTTCCATTCCGACCTTTCGGCAGGAATGTTCTCGACCGCGACGATCTCATAGTGGCGGTAGGCAGTGAGTTTGCGCAGGCTCTCGATGCAGATCCGTACCAACCCGCGCGCGGCGCATGTCGGAATGACGATCGACACGAGGCCCGTGACCGGAGTCTTGCGACGCACGCGGAATGTTCCCGCCGTGCGACCGGCCGTCACCTCGGCGGGAATTCCACGACGCCGCAGCGCGCGCCGCAGCGCCGTGCGCGCCAGGCTCCCGGCGGCTTTTCCCGCGCCCGCCAACTGCAACAGTGTCGCCGGCACGTGGCGAATGGTCGATGCCTGCTCGGTCAGGCGCAGCTCGAGATGATAGGTGCCGGGGCCGGCGATATCAGGCGAGGCGATCTTCGCCCGGCGCACCAGCCCGGATCGGGCGCACCATGCGCGGCCCAGATAATCCATCGACAGCAGCAGATCGGGCGACCACTGCGGCTTGAAGAACGCCTCGGTCTTGCCGGACCGCGGGTTGATGCGCCGCTCATCGCAGTAAAAAAAGTCCGCCTGCGGGTGCAGGGTGGCCTCTACGGCGAACTCCAGCAACGCATCGCAACCAAGCTCATCGCCGGGATGCAATACGAGCAGGTGTGCGTCGCCTCCCTGTGCACCGAGCGCCCGCAAGGCGGGGCGCGGGTCGCTGATGACGGTGACGCGTTGGTCGAGCCGCTCTCGGACCTGGGGAAGCGCGCGCCTCAATGCGGCCGCACCCGCCGGCGCGATCAGGAACAGCAGCCAGTTCGCGTACACCTGGTTTGCGAGTGAGCTGATCGTGGCGCGTAGCGCTGGCGCCGCAGAGGCTGCCGTTGCCATTACGGCGACCACGAACAGCGGCTGCGGCTTGCCTGCAAGTGGTCGTGAGAAAAGCTGCGTCTCGGCGGGCGACATCCGTCGGCGCAATGCCCACGGGCCGTCCGTCTCGGGCGCTTCCTCAACCAAGACACGGAATTCGACTCGCGAGATCGCGCCATTCTGGTTGCGCGCGCTGACCGTTACCGTATGTGGTCCCGGGGCTAAGGAGCGATGCGGCAGCAGGGCTGCGAACCCTGATGACTCTGCCTGCTCGCACTCCGGAAAGACACGCAGAACGTCCGCCCGGCGGATGCCGGGGGGAACGGATTTCGCTAGCCGCCCGTCTACCGCGATCTCGACCGATGTCGTTCCCTGCCGCGACAGAGCCCAACCGACCACCTCGAGATCGCCGCGTACCGGCACCACGGCTGCCCCATCGACCACCTTCGGCTGATCGACGTTGAGCAGTACATCCTGCTGCTGCCTGGCGTGCACTTCTGACGCCGCATCGTCGGCACCAGCTTCGATTGCCGGTGCCGGAAGCAGTACCTCGGTGTCTTCGCCGTCCGCATGATGGCGCACAACGATCAGGTGTTCCCCCGGAGGGATCGCCGGACCTTGATGCCGAAACGCAAAGCCTGCTTTGCGCGCATGGGCGAATCGCGGGAACAGGTTGCCCACGTCGGGACGGTCGATGCCGATCTCAGCGTCGCCGAGGACCTGGTCGTCCAGAAGCAGCGAGACGCGCTCGGTAGCCGCGCCTCCGACTACCCAGCCCTTGACCGTCACCATTCCGGCGGTCGTGATCCGGATCAGATCGCAGAAGCAATCGACCTTGCTGTCCTTGCTCGACACGACAGACCTGCGGCGCTCGGGGGAGAGCCTCAGCGGCACGGCTGCCTCGCGCGATATTCCCGTAGATGCAGTGGCCCGCACCTTGATCAGCCGCTCTCCGGCAGCGAATGCGCCGCTGTCCGCACAAAGCACGAAGCCCGAGCGGCCCGCATGCGGATATTCGGGGTGCCGCTCGGCCACATCGTCACGCGCCTTGCCGGTCTCCGCGGAGCCGATCTTCGCATCGTCGACAAAGACCTCGACGGACACGATCGGCGCAAGGCAAACCGCCCAGCCTACGATCCTCAGGATGCCGCTGGCATCGACCTCCGCGGAGTCGACTTGCAGCTGCATCGGCGGTTGCTTGAAGGGGGTTCTTTTTGCTTCTCTGGGGGCGGTGCGGTGGCGCTGTGACTCAGCTGCACGACTCTCCGCCAGCTCGGCCCTCACGAGCTTCTCGAGGCTGCCGCGCGCCGCGGTCTTCGCCATGAAAATGACATCGACCTCACCCGAGTGCTGCAGCGGAGGCTGCTCGAGGATGAATTCGAAGCCGGAGTGATCGGCCTTGAGCGCGCGCGGATGTTCGCGCGCGACATCTGCGCGCGGCAGGCCGTAGCGAGCGCGGCAGCAGGCTGAGCCAACTCTGATCTCGAGCTCTACGATGACGTCGGCGGCCAGACACCAGCCGTAGCCACGCAAGCGCGTCCTGCCGGAATCCGACTCGATACTGACGCGGTCGAGGTTCACCAGGAAGTCTGACGCCGGCTGGGCCGGGGCGGGCACCTGGCGAGTGGCCTCGCGAGCTGGAGGTGGGCTCGCCGTTTCCCCGGCGCGGCTCTCTATGTAGTGCAGCAGCGGATTCTCTACCCGCTCTCCGCGTTCGCGGCAGCGCTGCACGTAGTCCTCGGCATCGAAGGTCGCGTTCGGATTGCGCAGCTCCTTCGCTCCCACCTCAAGGTAGTGAAGCAGGGGATCGAGGTTCTTCTCCTTGATCTCCGGATAAGTGTCGCGGTAGTAACCCTCATCAAAGAGGCCAGACTCCTTGATGAGGCGATAGCTGCTGAACAGGGAAGCCATGAGCTCTCAGCGTGGCCTATTTTTTGGAGCGCAGTGCACAACACACCCACAACGTCCGCGAGCGGCGCGCGAGGCCTCCCGCAGGGTGGCGATCAAAGGTCTATTGTCGTTTTCAGGGCACTCGCCCCGGTCGCCCGGTCATGGGACCAGCAGCGAGCCGCTTAGCTCGATCTCTGATTTCTTGCCACCTTACCCGCCGGAATAAGGACATTCCAGAGTCCTCCGGTGAGGGCTCTTGCTCGCGCTGTCAGAGCGCCCGAAGTTAAGTTAAATATGCTTGTGGCTGCAAATTAAGTCAGCTAGGATCCAGCGCTATCGAGAAATAGAATCAGTAAATAACCGGCTCTTCTACAGTTCGGTCTCGATTTAAGGGGGAGTTCCAGTGGCCAGTTATGTCAGTGTCTCGGGCAGTGGCAACGTCGACGTCACCGTCTATGGCCGCGGCACCGTAATAGCCGGGGGCGGTAACGACTCGATCGACGTCACCGGCAAGGGCAAGATCATCGTCGGTGGCGGAAATGACACACTGACGCTTGGCCATGGCGGCACGATCCTGCAGTTCGGATCTTCCGGCCAGGATACGATCAATCTCGGCCAGGGCTCGTACACCATTTACGAGCAGGGTAACGCCACCGTCACGGGCGCGTTCGGTAGCGCGACGATCAGCGGCGGTGAGCTTAAGGTTACGGGCCAGGGCTGCACCGAAGAAATCACTACCCGCGGCAACGTTACGCTGGTAGGCGCTACCGGCACCGACTTCGTGAGCGGCCCCGGGGGCCACGGCGGCAGCGGCGGCGAGACATTTGTCGGCGGCGTGGGCAGCGACACGATGATCGGCGGAGCGGGACACAATCTGTTCGAGTTCCTCCAGGCAGGGCATGACGGCAAGTACGTCATCGGGAATTTCGTGTCGGGCCAGGATCAGCTCTACCTCGAGGGCCACTCGCTCTCCTGGCTGCAGTCGCACGGCGACATCAGCCACGCGGGCGGCAACACCGTGATCGCGCTCGATGGTGGCAAGACCACGATCGAGCTCCATGGTGTGACGACGCTCGATCCGTCGGACGTAACGACGCACAAGCATTGACGTTCTGAGGGGACCCTCAGCCGGCCGCGGGATGCAAACATCCAGGTCGCGGGTCGAGCGGCTATCCGGCCGCGATACGTGGGCGCCGGCTCAGCTGCGCAGCAGCGCGCTGCGACTTCTGAGCGAGGCGCTGCGCAGCGCCGGTCGCGCCGCATCCGATTCTCTCGCCGCAGTACGCCGCGCGCTCCTCGAGCAGCGGCTCGACCTCGCGCTGCGGCAGCTCGACCGCGCGTGGCGATCGGTGCCCGAAGCCGCGATGCTCGCGCCTCTGTATGCGCGGCTCCTTCTGCTCGAGGGCCGGGACTACTACGCGGCGCTCGGCCTCCTCAAGCGCAGTCTCGCGCTCGGGCCGAGCCCCGACGACGCGGCGCTGGTCGCACTCGCGCTGCTGCGCCTCGAGCGCCATCACGACGCGCGGCGCGAGCTCGAGGCGGCGCTCCATCAGTATTGCGTCGTGCCCGGCGGCATCCTCTGTCACGTCGCTTCCGACATCGCCCGCCACGCTGCGACTCCCGCCCCGGGGTGGGTAGGGCGTGGCCCGCGGCTCGAGCTGCTCGGCGAGTTGTCGGCGTCCGAGCACCCGGCAGCGCTCGAGCTTGCCATCGGCGATGGAGCGAGCGTGACCCAGCTGCTGCGTGCGGTTCCGGGTCGCGATACCCGGCGCTCGTTTCGCTTCCCGTCTCCTTCACCGCGGCTCGATTGGCCGCTCGCCGTCACGGCGCGCGGGCTGGAGCTCCTCGGCAGCGGGCTGCACGTTCCCGAGCACTTCGCCCTCGACGGGCGTGTCACTCAGCTCGGCTCGAGGCTGCGGGGCTGGGCACGCCTGGGGTGGCTTCCCGCGAGGCGGCTCGAGCTGCGCATCGAAGACGAAAAAGGCGGTCGGCGAACGACCCGTACGGCTGCGGCGACGCTGGCCCTCCCGGCCTTCTCGTTCAGCCTGCGCCGCTCTGCATTGCGCGGCGGTTGTATCAGCGTCACGGCGCGCCTGCCGGACGGAACCTGGACTGCGCTTCCCGACAGCCCGCTGCTCCTCGAGCGCGTCGTGAGAGGCGACGCTCGGTCGGCGCGCCTCAAGTCCTGGCGTGGTGTCCCTGCGCGGCGGCGCGGGCGGATCGTCCGGCCCGCCGCCGTCACCGACGTGATCATTCCGGTCTATCGGGGACGGGAGGAGACCCTGGCCTGCATTGCTTCCGTGCAGCGCACCGTGGGCGCCGACGCGCGCATCGTCGTCGTGGACGATGCGAGCGAGGATTTCGAGCTGGCCGCGGCACTGGATGCGCTCGCTGCCACCGGCTCCATCACGCTGCTGCGCAACCCGGCGAACCTGGGGTTCGTTGTCTCGGTCAACCGTGCGCTCGCGCTCCACCCGGCACACGATGCCGTGCTGCTGAACTCCGATACCCAGGTCTTCGATGACTGGCTGCCGCGCCTCAAAGCCGCTGCCTACAGCGGCGCGGCCGTCGGCACGGTGACTCCGCTCAGCAACGCCGGCTCGATCGCGAGCTACCCTTATGCGGCGGGTGCCGAAGCGTCTGCCGGCTACGCGGAGGCACTGCACGCTCTCGCCCGCTCGACTCATCCCGGAAGCAGCGTCGAGATTCCGGTGGGCGTGGGATTTTGCCTGTACGTGCGCCGCGACTGCCTCGAGGAGGTGGGCGAGCTCGATGCAGCGCTCTTCGGCAAGGGCTACGGGGAAGAGGTCGACTTCTGCCTGCGTGCGCGGCGGCGCGGCTGGTCGCATCGTCTCGCCGCCGACGTCTATGTCTACCACGCCGGTGCGGTCTCCTTCGGACCCCGCCGCGCGGCGCTCCTCGACCGCAGCCAGCGTCTGCTCAATCTGCGCTACCCGGGCTATGCCGCCTTCATCGCGAGCTTCGAGCAGCAGGATCCGGTACAGCCCATCCGGCGCCGGCTCGACGAGCATCAGCTGTCGGCCTTTCAGGGACGCTTCGTGCTGCTCGTGACGCTCGCGCTCAAGGGGGGCGTCGAGCGCTTCGTGGCCGCTCGCTGCGCCGAGATCCGGGCGCAAGGACTCCATCCTCTGCTGCTGCGGCCGGCGAGCGCGGGCGATATGCGCCGCTGCGAGCTCTGGACCGATGCGCTCGAGCTCCCCAACCTGCGCTTCGAAATTCCGCGTGACCTGGCCGCGCTCGCGGAGCTGCTGCGGGCTCTGCGGCTCGAAGCCATCGAGATCCAGCATTTTCTTCACCTCGATGCGCGTGTCATCGAGGTCGTGCGCAAGCTCGCCCTGCCGTACGAGGTCTTCGTGCACGACTACGCCTGGTTCTGTCCCCGGATCACCTTGCTCACCGGCAGCGGCCGCTACTGCGGGGAGCCGCAGGTCGAGGTGTGCGAGCGCTGCGTGCGACGCAACGGCTCGAGCCTCGGCGAAGCGATTCGAGTCAAGGAGCTGCGCCGGCGCAGCGACAGCTGGCTGCGGGACGCGCGGCGGGTGATCGCACCGTCGGGGGACACCGCCGCGCGCATGCGGCGGCACTTCGAGGGTCTGCCCGTGGAGGTGCGGCCGCTCGCGGTGGTGGCGCCCCCAGCGGCGGCCCCGCCGCGTGCGCCGGAGCGCAGGGCGGTGCGCGTGGCGCTGCTCGGCGCGATCGGCGATCACAAGGGCTACAAGGTTCTGCGCGCGTGCGCCCGCGATGCGCGCGAGCGGCGACTGCCTCTCGAGTTCGTGGTCATAGGCTTCACGCGGGACGACCGGCGTCTGCTGGCCACGGGCAGGGTATTCGTCACCGGGCGCTACACCGAGAGCGAGGCACCGCACCTGCTCGAGCGCGAGCAGCCCGACCTCATCTGGCTGCCTTCCGTCTGGCCCGAAACCTGGTGCTACACGCTCGACTACGCGCTGTCATCGGGGCTGCCGCTCGTCGGCTTCGCGATCGGGGCGATCGCCGAGCGCTTGAGCGCGGCCGGTGCCGGAGTGCTGCTGCCGCTCGATCTTGCGCCCCGGGCGATCAACGAGCGGCTGCTCGGCTTCGGCAGGCGCCGCGCTGAGGGGTGAGCGCGAAATGTTCTGTTCAATTAGCGCTCACGGCGACGGATTATGACGCTAAGATTGGAGCGCCCCCGGCGATCCCGCCCATGAAAGATAACTATGAAAAGCAATCGCGGCGGTGAGCCCACTGCAGCAGCTCGTGAAGAGGCTGTTCGCGAGGAGGGCATGAGCGCCTCAGTGCAGGTGCTGCCGCTTCCCCCCGGCCTGTATCTCTTCTCGGTGAAGGCTGCGGGCGCCCCGACGCCGCGCGTCAACGGCGGATTGTCGCTGCCGGCGGTGCACGTGGGACTCGGCCCGGGAGTGCGCAGCGAGCAGGTCGAGTTCGTCGCCGGGCCGCACACCCACGGCGCCTGGCTGTTCGCGCCCGGCGACCTCCTGGTCACCAAGGTGAATGGCAGCGGTGCGACACTCGTCATGACGTCCGTGCGCACTCCGGGCGGCGATGTGCTTTCGATCAAGGTCGAGCGGCTCGAGTCGCGCGCCGAGTCGAGCCCTGCGCCGCGTGCAGTGGCGGGCAACGGCGCCGAGTCCGCCGCGGCGGGGGTGAGGCGCAGCAGCAAGGCCGCGCGCGCGGTCGCCGCGGCGCGCCCGAATGGAGTGGTGCCGGTGCAGGTCGGACTTCACGTCCGCTCGCGCGGCGATATGCGATTCGCCGACGTCCCCTGGGCGGGGCGCGTGGCGCCGGGACTGTGGATCGAGGCCTTCAGCGTGCGTCCGCTCGGCGTGCTCGGCGTGCAGGACCTCGAGTACAAAGGGCTCACCGGCAGCGGCTTCGAGACGCCGTGGCTGAGCGACGACAAGATGTGCGGCACCAAGGGCATGGCCGTGCCGCTCGTCGGGTTCGCCGTGCGCCTGAAGCCCGATGCGGCGGACGGCAACTACGACTGCGAATACAGCGGCTACTTCCAGTCCGGTGTCACCGTCGGTCCGCTGCGCAACGGCGCACCGTGCCGCTCGACGGTCGCGAACGATCCGCTCGAGGGCATCCAGCTTCGGGTGCTGAAGCGCACCGCGCTGCCGGCCGAGGTCCCGATGGCCGCGGCCAAGGCCGCGAACCGCGCCCGGGCCAGGGCTGGCCGGCGCGTGGCATCACGGCGGCCGTGACCGGGGCGCCTCGCGAGCGCGTACTCGTGAATGTCGGTTGCGGCAGGCGCGAGGCGAGCGCGCTGCCCGCCTATTTCGAGGACTGGCGCGAGGTGCGCGTGGATGTCGACCCCGCGGTCGAGCCGGACATCGTCGCCGATCTCACCGATCTCGGGCCGCTCGCGGATGGCAGCGCCGATGCGGTCTGGGCGGCGCACTGCATCGAGCACCTTTATGAGCACCAGGTTCCCGTGGCGCTCGGCGAGTTCCGCCGCGTGCTGCGCGAGGACGGGTTTCTGTGCGTCATCGTGCCGGACCTGCAGGCGATTGCGCGCTATGTGGCGGCGGACCGCCTGCACGAGCCGCTGTACACCTCGCCCGCCGGACCGGTGACCGCGCACGACATCCTGTTTGGATTCGGGGCCGCGATCGCCGCGGGCCGCTCGACCATGGCGCATCATTGCGGCTTCACGCCCGGTAGCCTGCAACGCTGCTTTCAGCGCCAGCAGTTCGGCGAGCTGCTGCTCACCCGCCGGGAGAAGGATTTCGAGCTCGCCGCGCTCGCGCAGGTGCTGCCGACACGCGAGCAGGGGGCGGCGCTCGCCGCGGCGCTCGGCCTGTGAAATACCTTTTCATTCATCAGAACTTTCCCGGCCAGTACCGCCATATCGTGCGGCACCTCGCCGCGCAGCGCGGCAACGAGGTCTACTTCCTCACCCAGCCGAACGACAACGCCATGGCGGGCGTGCACAAGATCACTTACCCGAAGGACGAGCGCGCGCGCATCAACTGCCACGCCTATGCGGCGGACGTCGAGCGCGCCATCCACACCGGCGCCAGCGTCGCCGACACCTGCCGGGAGCTGCGCGAGCGGGGATTGCGGCCCGATCTGATCGTCGGCCACAGCGGCTGGGGCGAGACGCTGTTCGTCAAGGACGTGTTCCCGGACGTGCCGGTGCTGGCGAATTTCGAGTTCTACTATCACCCCCGCGGGGTCGACGCGGACTTCGATCCCGAGTTCGTCTCGGTCTTCAATGAGCCCTCGCGGCTGCGTGCGCGCAACGCGACCAACCTGCTCGCCTTCCAGAGCGCCGACTGGGGTCACTCGGCCACCCACTGGCAGCGCAGCCTCTATCCCGCCGAGATGCAGTCGCGCATCAGTGTGCTGCACGAGGGGGTGGACACGGAGGTGGTGCGCCCCAACGCCGGCGCGAGCTTCAGGCTGCCCGCAACCCGGCGTGTGCTGACGCGACGCGATGAGGTGGTCACCTACGTCGCGCGCAATCTCGAGCCCTACCGGGGCTTCCACGTCTTCATGCGCTCGCTCCCGCAGCTGCTGCGCCGGCGGCGGCGTGCGCACGTGGTGATCGTCGGCGACGACGGGGTGAGCTACGGGGCGCCGCCTCCGCCCGCCTCGAGCTTTCGCGCGCAGCTCATGGCGGAGCTCGCCGGGAAGCTCGACCCGGATCGCGTGCACTTCCTCGGACTCCTCGACTATCACGCCTACCTCAATCTCCTGCAGGTCTCCTCCGCCCACGTGTACCTGACCTATCCCTTCGTGCTCTCGTGGTCGTTCATCGAGGCGCTCGCCGCCGGCTGCCTCGTGATCGGCTCGGCCACGGCGCCGGTGCTCGAGGTGCTGCGCGACGGCGTCAACGGCATGACCGTCGACTTCTTTTCGCCGACCAAGCTCGCCAACCGCATCGAAGCGGCTCTCGAGCAACGGCGCGAGCTCGGGTCGCTGCGGGAGGCGGCGCGCGCCACTGCGCTGCGGCAGTTCGACCTGAACGGTGTGCTGCTGCCGCAGTGGCTGCAGTTGTTCGAGGAGCTCGTGGACGGTCGCCGGGCGCGGCCGCTGCAGGCGCCGCCGGCGGATCTCAGGCTGCGGGCGGTCGGCTCTCGAGGTGCGCCGCTTGCAGCAGCCCCTCGAGCCGCCGCACCTCGAGACCCGCATCAGCGTGCCCGCTCTTGAGCGCCTGACGGCAGAGCGAGAGCGCCGCGGCACGGTCGGGGGCGACCCCCTGGCCGCTCTCGTGTAGCCGGGCGAGCGCCAGCATCGCGCCCGGGTGTCCGGAATCGGCCGCGAGACGGTAGCAGCGCGCCACCTCGGCCCATGCCACGTCAGTCTCTGCCCGCTCCGCCCGGAGCGAGCCGAGCGCGAGTTGCGCCGAAGGGTGACCCTGCCCGGCGGCCGCTGCATACAGGCGCTCCGCCTCCGCGTCGTCGCGCTCGACGCCGAAGCCGCGGCGCAGGCACACCCCGAGGTTGTAGCGGGCTTCGGCGCTGCCCTGGGCGGCGGCGCGCCGCAGCAGCGTGGCCGCCTCCGCATGGTCGGCGGGATCCGAGGACTCGCGCAGCAGAACCCCGGCGAGCAGCGTCATCGCGGGCACGTGTCCCTGCAGGATCGCCGCCCGCAGCCAGCGCCGCGCCTCATCCGCCGAGGCGCTCGTGCCCACGCCCCGCAGGCAGAAGTCGCCGACCCGGTATTGCGCCTCGGCGTGTCCCTGCTCTGCGGCGCCCAGCCAGAGCCGAAATACCTGCGTGAGCTCGTCGGCCGCGGCGCCCGAAGCGATGCGCAGCGCCGTCAGCGCGCCGATCGCGCCCGCGTGACCCTGAAGCGCCGCGCGCTCGTACCAGGCCGCCGCAGCCTCACGATCGACCGGCACGCCTTCGCCTCTGATCAGAACGTCGCCGTACCACGCCTGCGCAAAGGCGTTGCCGTTGTGCGCGGCGCGCGTCAGCCAGCGCATGGCCTTGCTGCGGTCGGCTGCGAGATGCTTGCCCTCGTAGAGCCACAGACCGAGCATCGACTGCGCATCCGCATCGCCGCGGTCCGCACACTGCTCGAGCAGCTGCGCTACGCGCGCGACGGCGGCCGGTCGTGCCTCGCCGCGTTGCGTCTGCTCGGCGAGCAGGCAGGCGGCAGCGCCGCTGCCGAGCTCGGCGGCGCGCATCAGCCACTCCGTGGCTTCATCCGGGTCCGCCGCGACATACTCGCCGTGGAGATACTGGCGGTAGAGCGCCCAGGCGGCTTCGGCGCTGCCCGCTTCGGCCGCCTGCTGCAGCAGCTGCAGCCCCCGCGCCGTGTCCTGCGGCATGCCGAGACCGCGCAGATTGAGGAAGGCGAGGTTGTAGAGTCCCGCCGCCGATCCTTGCTTCGCCGCCAGCTCGTACCAGCGCGCGGCCATGCCGTAGTTGCGCCGCACGCTCTGACCGGTGGCATAGATAACGCCGAGCTGCAGGCTGGCGGCAGCGCTGCCGTGCTGCGCGGCCTTGCGGTACCAGCGGCCCGCGGCGCGCGGATCGCGCGCGACGCCCAAGCCACCGAGCTGCAGCGTGCCGAGATGGTAGAGCGCGTTGACGTCGCCGTGCGCCGCGGCGCGCTGGAACCAGTCCGCGGCCGCCCGAAAATCCTGCGGCAGCCCGAGGCCCTCTGCGTGCAGCGCGCCGAGCCGCTCGTACGCCGCGGTGACGTTCTGCTCGGCCGCGCGCTGCAGCCAGCGTGCGGCCTCGGTCGGATCGCGCGGTACTCCCTCGCCGGCAAGATAGAACTGGCCGAGCAGGAACTGCGCCTCGCCGTCGCCGAGTTCGGCCGCCTGCCGGCAGAGCACCGCCGCCGTGTGCGGATCCGCCTCCGCCCCGGTGCGAAACAGCTGCACCAGCGACAGCCATGCCTTGAGGTAGCCGCGCGTCGCCGCGCGGCGCAGCCAGCTCTCGGCCTCGGAGGCGCTGTGCGCGACACCGACGCCGCGCCGGTACAGCTCCCCGAGGTGAAACATCGCGGCCGGCTGGCCGGCCTGCGCCGCCCGGGTGAGCAGTGCGGCCGCCCGCTTCTCATCGTGCTCGACACCTCGGCCGAACAGCAGCAGCATCGCCAGGCACAGCTGCGCCGTCGAATTACCCGCGGCCGCGCACGGTTCGAGCCAGCGCTGTGCCGCGGCGTGATCGCGCTGCTCGCCGTAGCTGCCCGCGTAGAGCATGCCGAGGCCGAGCTGGCCCGCCACATGCTCCTGGTGCGCCGCGGCCGTGAACCAGCGCTCGGCCGCCTCGAGGTCCGGCAGCTTGCCGAGGCCGGTTGCGTACTGATAGCCGAGGCGCGCCTGGGCGGCCGCATCGCCTGCCTCCGCCGCGCAGCTGTTCCAGTGGGCCGCCTGCTCGAGATTCTGCGCGACGGTAAGTCCCTCTGGGTAGAGCCGCTTGAAGAGCGACTCCTCGCCGGCCCCTTGCTCGATCCGCACAAGCGCGGCCGGAGTGGCGGTGTCGGGAGGGGCCATCCCGGTGAGATAGATCTCGCCGAGGCGCGCCATCGCCGCTACCGAGCCCTGCTCGGCCGCGCGGCGGTACCAGCGCACCGCCTCGATGAAGTTGCACAATACGCCCTCGCCGCGCTCGTAGAGTTGCGCGAGGCGCAGCTGCGCCTGCGTCATGCGCCCTTCCGCGAGCGTGCGGAACATCGCCGCGGCATCCGCCTTGCGGCCCTTTGAATAGGCTGCCTCCGCCCGCTCGAGCGTCGCAGGGCGCTTCAGTGGCGAGACCGTCTTGAGGAACGAGCGCATGCCCACGGGAGCGACGACCTTTCGCTGCACCCTGTTGCCCGGGTGCTCAGCCTCTAAATATAGCGGCTCGGAGGCCCGCTGGCGTGCCTGCCCGGGGCAGGATGGGCGTTAAGTAATGGGGCAGGACGACAGCGGCAGGTGCTTTCTCACGACTCAATGCCTATTGTCAGCCTTGACCCGGGACCCGGGGGCGTCGTGACCACCCCGATTGCCACAGTGACCACCGCCGCGCTCGACGCCTCGCCCGCGCTCCAGGCGGCGCTGCTCACTCTCAACAACGATCACGCGGTGGAGTTGTCCTGGGCGGACGCTGCGCGGTTGCGCCGTCTCGTGGCGGCCGCGTTCCTGGCCGAGCGGGCCGGCTTCGCGGACGCGCTGCTGATCGCCTTCGATCAGGACGCCGACTACGACAGCCCCAATTTTCTCTGGTTTCGCAGTCGCTACGACAGATTCGTATACGTCGACCGGATCGTCACCGCGCCGCAGGCGCGCGGGCGGGGCTTGGCGCGCACCCTGTACGCTCGCCTGATAGAGCGCGCCGTCGCTGCGCAGCACGCGCGGGTCGTGTGCGAGGTCAACTTCGACCCGCCGAACCCCGGCTCCGAGGCGCTGCACCGAGCGCTCGGGTTCGCAGCAGTCGGCGCTGCCAGATTGCCTGACGGCAAGAGCGTGAGTTACCTTGAGTTGAAACTCCGTCCGGCAATCGAGGGCAAGGCCGGCGGACCGCTTGCGAAGCCATAGAGGAGTTGCGCGGGCGATGAGTAGAAAAATCAGGCAGGGCGCGGCGCTCGTGCTCGGCGCGGTGATGCTGGCCGGTGCGGCGGGCGCTGACCCGGGTGCGGCATCGCCCGCGTCCGGTGTCGTCAGGATTGCGGTCTTCGAATTCGAGCTGCAGGACGCAACGCCGGCGGCGGCCAACGGAGTTGCCACCAGCAGCCGCGACTCTCTCAGAAAGGCGACCGCGGCCGCCCGCGAGCAGCTCAGCAGCTCCGGCCGCTACAGCATCGTCGGCGCGGAACGCGCGGACGACAAACCGGCCCAGGATCGGCAGCTGCGCAACTGCGACGGCTGTGAGGCGGCCATTGCGCGCAAGCTGGGTGCGCAGCGATCGATGATCGGAGTCGTCAGCCGCGCGACTCAGACGGATTATTACGTGACGATCGTGATCCGCGATGCGAGCACGGGCGAGGTCCTCGATACGCAGTCCGCGAACTTCGCCGGCGGCGAAGAGGGCTGGGCGAGCGGGGTCCGCATGCTCATCCGGCATCAGGTGCTTGCGCAGTAGCCGCCGCTCGGGCGGCTCAGAACTGCTGCGTGACCTCGGCGAAGATCCCCCGGCGCGGCCCGTACTGGGGGGCGAACTCGCCGACGCCGGTGGCGGCGCGCAGCAGGTACGCGCGGTCGAACAGATTGACCACGCTCAAGCGCAGCGTGAGCGGCTTGTCGGCGCTCTGCCAGGGATAGAGGTAGCCGCCGACGGCGGCGTTGCACTGCGTGTAGTCGGGTGAGTGCTGCAGGTTGGCGAACCCGGCTCGCAGCCCGCTGCCGTAGATGGCGTCCAGGCTCGCGAACATCCTGCGCCAGCGATAGGAAGCGCCGGCGGATGCGGTATTGGTCTGCGCGTCCGAGGCGTAGGTGTAGCTGCTCGCCAGGTAGGCGAGCTCGACGGGGTCGTCGATGAGATATTGGTTCGAGACCACATCCTTCGCCTTGGTGATCTCGTGGGCGTAATTGCCGTAGATCCGCAGCCCATCCTGCTGGTAGTTGAGCTTGAGCTCCGCGCCCTTGCTGAAGCCGAGCGCGTAGTTGAACTGGCTGAGCACCACCGCATTGCCGAACGTGCCGTCGTCGAGCACGTCGGTGCCATGCTTGTAATAGACGTCGGCGCCTGCGCTGAACGCCGCCGTCAGCTTCTGCTCGAGGCCGACGTCGAAGTAGGTCGCGCGCTCCGGCCGCACGGGGTCTTCCTGCGCGACCGCCGGCTGCTGCGTCGTGTTGCTGAAGAGCGCGAGGTTGTTGGGTGTCGCCTGGCCCTGCATCGGCGGCGTGAAGTAGCGCGACACGCCGGCGTGCAGCAGCGTCTCGGCCGTCGGAGTGTAGACCACGACGAAGCGGGGACTCACCTGGCTCGCCGAGACGAACTGGTTCATGTGGTCGAAGCGCACCCCGGTGTTGAGGGTGAGGTCGGCGAGCGGCCGCCATTCGTCCTGGAGGTAGACGCCGGCGTTCCAGCCGGTCTTGGCCGTTGAATCGTCGATGGTGACGGGGTAGGGAAGGATGGTGCCGTCGGCAGCCACGGGCAGCACCGTGGCGATGTCCGATACCTGCGTGTGCTCGATGCTGGCGGTGAATCCGGCGCGCAGCGTCTGCGCATCACTGAAGCGATAGGCGCCGTCGAACTGCAGCCCGTTGAGGAGGCTCTTGCGGATGACGTTGGTGGCGGCGTCGTTGAAGGCCAGGTCGTAGTAGGGATCGGGGATGAAGTTGACGCCCGCGTAGCGCGTGAAGACCGAGAGCTGGGTGTCGAGGCGCTCGCGGTGCGTCTGCAGCGCGAGCAGGGCGAAGAAGAAGCGATCCTTCTCATGCTCATTGATGTCGGCGGAGGACAGATCGGTGGGGCCGTAGTCACCGAGCGGCTGCTCGCCGATGACGTTTGGAATCTGGAAGCGGCCGACCCAGGCGCCCGCCATGTAGGTGAGCCGGTCGCCGTCGTCCAGCAGCGTCGAGCCGTAGCCGAAAAATCTCTCCTGCGAGGTGTGGTCGTGGATCGGCTCCTCGGTCGGCATGGCGTTCTCGAGACCCTGAGCGCTCTCGAGATAGCGCCCCGAGAGGAAGTACTGGGTCGAATCCCTGCTGCCGCCGTAATCGACGCTCGGGCTCACGGTCGCCCACGAGCCGCCGTACAGGTCGAAGCTGCCACCCGGATCGAACTCACTCCGGGTCGTGATGTCGAGTACGCCCGCGGTGCGCAGCCCATACTGCGCCGGCAGCGTCCCGTCGAGCAGGCTCACGCCGCCGATGAAGTCGCTGCCGAGAACCGGGCCGAGCGCCGACACGCCGTCCGGCAGCTGAATGCCGTTGATGCGGTACTGAACGTTGGCGTACTCGTTGCGGACGTGAAAGTCGGGATTGCTGACGGCGGAATCGTAGGAAACGCCCGGGATCTGCAGCACCACTTTGTCGAGCGGGGTGTTCTTCCCCTGCGGCAGCAGCTGCACGTCCTCCTGATCGAGGCTGTAACGGGTGGTGCCGACCTTGGGCAGGAGATTGCCGTCGCGTGCCTGGTCGAGCTGCTCGCTCTTTTGCTGCAGTGATTCGCGCTCGCCGGTGACCACGATTTGCGGCAATCGGTCCCGGGTCGCTGCGTCAGGGCGTCCGGCCGGGGATTGCGGCTGCTGATCTTCCTCGCCCGAGTCCTGCACCTCACCGCCCGGTGCGGGGTCCGGATCAGCCGCGAGGGCGAAGACCGGCAGGGCGGCCGCGGCCAGGAGGATGCATACGCGAATGCTCTTTGGGATACGCGGCCGCCACATTGCCGCAGGGTATCGGCTCAGGGTTACGAATGCAAATCGTTCTCATTCGTATCATTATGTCAGTCTGGTGACGCTGCCGTGCCGCTCACACGCCCGGCAGCAGCGCACGCGGGAAATCGCCGAGGCTCTCGATGGCCGTGGCAGCTCCGGCGCACGAGAGGAGCTGTGCGTGCGCCTCGGCCGGGCCGATGGCGATGACGTGACCAATGCCGGCCGCGCGCGCCGCCTGAATTCCCGCGATCGCATCCTCGACGACCACGCATTCCACGGGCGGCAGGCCGATGTTGCGCGCGGCCGCAAGGTACGCATCCGGCGCCGGTTTGCCAGGTCGCAGCCCATCGTCGTAGACGATCTTCGCCGTGTCGAACCAGCGGGCGAGGCCGAGGTGCGTGACGAAGAAGTCCAGGTTGGTTTTCTCGGAAGAGGTGGCAATGGTGCGCGGTACGCCACGTTCCGTGAGCGCCACGAGCAGCTCCCGGGCGCCCGGGGAAAGAACGAACGACTCGGGATTCTCGAGGCACAGCCGCCGATAGAGGCTCTCCTTGTGCTCGCTCAGCTCGAGGAGCTGCCGTCCGGCGATGGGGCGCCCGGCGAGATAGCTCGCGATGTAGGCGTACGGACGCCCGAGCATGTGCGCGGCGACTTCCTCGTCCGACAGCTCGCGCCCGCGCAAGGACTTCGCGACGGCGTTCCAGGCACGCGTGTGGAGCGGGGCGTCCCAAAGCAGCACGCCGTTCAAGTCGAAGATGATGCCGCGCAAGGCCACAGCGATGGCGCAGGACCCCTGCGCGCCCGCCCATGTAGCGCGTCGTAGCGCTGCCGCTAGGCGAGCGCAGCCGCGTCGCGCAGCTGTTGGATCGCCTGCGCCCGCAGGCCGATCGCCTGGGAGCGGGCGTTGGCCGCC
>JASHVF010000233.1 GCA_030039615.1 Gammaproteobacteria bacterium
CCCGACGACCTGGGCGAGGACCGGCAGGCGGAGTATTTCGACGCGCTGGTGCG
Organism: Gammaproteobacteria bacterium; assembly: GCA_030039615.1. Lineage (GTDB taxonomy): Bacteria > Pseudomonadota > Gammaproteobacteria > Steroidobacterales > Steroidobacteraceae > 13-2-20CM-66-19. The sequence goes on from JASHVF010000233.1 coordinate 54, forward strand.
GGTCGGCGCGGTGCGCTGGGCGGTGGCGCCCGTCGTGGCGCAGCCGGGCGCGCTCGCGCTGCAGGCCGTCGCGGGCGAGCCGGGACAGACCTGCATCGCGCTCACCGAGGCGCAGCAAAAACCCCTGGTGCGCCGCTGCACGTACGGGGTCGTGTGGCTGGCCTCCGCGCAGCCGCTCGCGTCCGCGCGGGCGCTGGTGCTCGCGGTGCAGCCGCTCGAGAGCTGGCGGGAGCTCTGGGTGTTCCATGAGAGCGCGGCAGGCTGGGTGGTGGACGTGCTCTCGCCCGGCGCGGAGGAGCCCGAGGAGGGCTACATCGACTTCGCGGGCTTCGCCCCCGGGACGCATCGGCTGCTGGTGGCACGTGAGGTGAAGGAGCACGGCCACTTCCGCCGGCGTTTCGAGGAGGTACGCCTCGAGGATCTGGCGCTGGTGCGCCAGGCGAGCAGCCCGGAGCTGCTTGCCGACTTCGGCCGCTGGCAGGACCTCGCCTGGCGTCGCGACACGGTGGCGCTGCACTGAGCCGCGCCAGGCGCGGCGCCTTGCCGGCAGCTCGCCGTCACACAAGCTCACAATTGCTGAAATCTGTCGAGCGCTATGCGGCGCCCGCCGACTCTATACTGCGCGCCGATGCGTGGACCGGCGCTGGCGTTGATTGCCGCGACTGCGGCATTTGCGGCCAGCAGGGCCTCCGCCGAGGATTTCGCGGCGCTCGGGGGGCTCAGCGACACCGACGACCACTCCTCCTCCTCGTATGCCTGGGCGCTCGAGTACCGGCAGCATCTCGCCTCCTGGCTCGACGTGTCGTTAGGTTATCTCAACGAAGGCCACCTGCCTGGCCACTATCGCGACGGCGGGTCGGCGCTGGTCTGGGGCCGCACCCAGCTGTGGAGCGATCGCGTGAGCCTGGCGCTCGGCGTGGGCCCGTACCTGTATTTCGATACGCTGACGAACGATCCCGGCGCGCCGCTCGGCTATCGCGACTATCACGGCGTCGGCGTGCTCGCGAGCGCCGCTCTCAGCTACTCGCTCTCCGAGCGCTGGTTCGCACTGCTCGAGGTGAACGAGGTGATGGCTTCGGCGGATGTGGGGGCGCGCAGCGTGCTGCTCGGGGTGGGCTACCGGCTCGATCGCGTCATGCAGGCATTGAGCAGCGGCGCCGCCGCCGGCCAGGCGCAAGAGGGCGAACTGCGCGACGAAGTCGGCGTCTTCCTCGGCGAGACGGTCATCAATGGGACCCATTCCGACGCCTCCAACACCTTCGGCGCCGAGTATCGCCGGCAGGTGACGCGCAACCTCGAGCTCTCGGCGAGCGTCCTGAGCGACAGCGATGGCATCGACGGCCGCCACCAGGCGGCGACCGGCGAGGTCTGGCTGGTGCAGGAGTTCGCCGCGCGGCAGCTGGTCGCCGGACTCGGCCTGGGCTCGTACTTCTCCCTGCAGTCCTACGACACGATCTACCGGACCAAGGCGGCGAGTGTGGTGGGGCTGGCCTCGATGACCGTCGCCTGGCGCGTTACGCGCGCGCTCGACCTGCGCCTCATCTGGCACCGGGGCTTCACCGGCGACGACCAGGATCGCGACATCGTCACCGTCGGTCTCGGCTGGCGTTTCTGAGTGTGAAGCAGCTCCGTCAACCGCCGCTTACGCGCTCCGTTCCTGTAGTCTGGGGCTTGCTGACATGAGGTGTCCCATGAAGACCTGGCTGGTTCCGCTTGCCTGCGTCGGCCTGACGCTGACCCTGAGCGCTGCGGCGCAGGATGCACCCGCACCGCCGCCTGCGGGGCAGGGCGTGCGCGCGGCCTGCGCCGCGGACTTCAAGAAGCTCTGCGGCGACGTGCAGCCGGGCGACGGCCGCATTCGTGCCTGCATCGCCGACCACAAGGACGATCTGTCGCAGGGCTGTCGCGACGCCCTGGCGCAGGCACACACGCATCGGGCGCAGCCGCCCAAGCCGCAGCAGTAGCGGCGAGCCGCGCCAGCGCAACCGCCGCGCCGCGGCGTTGACAGCGAGCTTTTGCCGCGCTCAGCATCGCACGGATGCAAGGCTTGCTGCGGCTGTCGGCTGTGTGCGTCGTCGGGGCGTTGCCGTTGCTGCCCGCGGCGGCGGTCAGCGAGGAATTCGAGTCGGCGCCCGAGCGGTCCGCCGCGGAGCTGCTGCCCGCCAGGCTGGTGTCCGGCCCGGATTTCCACGTCGTCGATCCCGTCGCCGGCGACGGCCTGATGAACCACTTCGTGCTGGAGAGCCGTTTTGGCACCTTCGAGGCGTACGGCCGCCAGGCGCTCGCGGTGCGTGTCCAGGAGGTGGCGGCACTGCGCGAGCTCGCGCGCACCTCGGACGTGGAGATCGTCGCCGGCGGCGTGGCGCAGGGCGTGCAGTCGGAGATCAAGACCGCGACCAACGTCGTGACGCACCCGGTGGAGACCGTCAGCGGGATCCCCAGGGGCATTGCCCATCTCTTCAGCGGCTATCGCGCGCGCGGCGAGGAGGCCGTGGCGGAGGCAAAAAAAGACCTGCAATCCTCGGGCGACAGCACCTCAGCGGGCGGCGGCGAGAGCACGGTGGCGCGCACGGCCGAGAAGGGCAAGCGGGCCGCGCAGAGCTACGCCGAGCGTTATCTCGGCGTCACCGCGGCCGAGCGTGACTACTACCGCCGCCTCGCAGTCGATCCCTACACCGACAATCAGCTGCTGCGTGACACCATTCGCAGGGACGCCAGGATCCGCGCTGCCGCCAGCTTCGGCATCCGCTTCGTCGGCCTGCCCGGCATTCCCGGCATCGCGCTCACGCAGCGCGCGGTGGATGCGATCTACAACGAGGACCCGGCCGTGATCCGCCAGCGCACCCGCACGACACTCGCGGGCTATGGGCTCAGTGCCGCGGAGATCGACGGCTTCCTGGATGCGCCCAACATGAGCCCGACGCGGCAGCTGTCGCTGCTCACGGCCGCCGCCGCCCTCAAGGGAGTGGCGGGGCGGGGCGAGCTGTTCCGGCACTCGATCGGGCTCACTTCGATCGAGGAGGTGCAGGTCTACCTCGCGAGCGTCGCTCTGCTCGTGCAAGCGCAGGCGCACGCGCCGCTCGCCTCGATCGTCTCCGGGGTGCGCCTTCCCGCGGCGCTCGCTGCCGACGGGCGATTCCTCGTCTGTGCCGCGTTCGAATCGATCTACTGGACCGAGGGCGTCGCGCAGCTGGAGGCGCAGTTGCGGGCGGCGTTGCCGCAGCCGGCGCGCAGCGCCGCACGCGAGGTCTGGATCGCGGGAGAGCTGTCAGCGCGCGCGCGCGCCGCGCTCGAGAGCCGCGGCTGGGAGCTGCATCCTCAGAACCTGCCTCCATAGGAGCGCTGCCCCTGCGGCGTGTCGCAGGTGATGTCGAGCGTCGCCACCGGCTCGGTGGCGGGATCGAACTTGTGTCCATCGCCGTCGACGAACTCGCCGAGCTCGATGAGCGCAGCGTCGGTGAGCCCGGGCCTGATGGTCTCGACGCTGCGCACATAGCCGGAGGAGATGCCCCGGGCGTCGAGGCTCAGCTGGCAGTTGCTCCAGGCGAAGGAATCACCGTTCTCGATCCGCAGCAGCAGCAGCTTGCGGTTGTAGCCGATCCTGGCGGTGAGCCCGGCGCCGGTGCGCGTCGGCTGTGCGATCGTGGTCTCGGGCGCGACCGCCGGCGCGGGCTCGCCGGCGGTCTGGTACTGCGCACTCAAGCGCCAGGCGAGCACCGCGGCGCACACCACCGCGATGATCAGCACCCCGGAGAGCTCGATCGACGGAGGGCTCTTGCGGAAAGGCCGGCCGCAGTGCGGGCAGGATGGGGCGTTCGAGGAGACATCGTGGCCGCAGTCCGGGCACTTGCGCAGGCTCATCGGGCGGCGCGCTCCATGCCCTATTGTCGCGCCCCGGCGTGCCGGCCGTCATCCCCGGCGGCGCGGTGCGTGGCGCGTGATCAGTGCGGGCAGAAGCGCAAGGGCCGAGAACGGCAGGGCGCCGTGCGCGGCTTGCGGCAGCGCGCCGCAGCGAGCGCCGCCGCATCGGGCGCGGAGAAACTCTCGCGCGCGCGCCGCCACTGCGTGCGGTCCGGGCGACTCGCGGA
>JASHVF010000234.1 GCA_030039615.1 Gammaproteobacteria bacterium
TGACCGCCTCCAGGGCAGAGCCCGCTGCGATCTCGGCGATTGATTGTTCGCCGAGCCACTTCGAGGTCGCATAGGAGCCTCGCGGCCGCGGGGCGTCGCTCGCCGAGAACGCCCCGTCCGCAGAGGTCTCCCCATTGACCTTGATGGTGCTGAGATAGAGCAGCCGCCTGACGCCTGCGCGTGCGGCAGCCGCGGCCAGGCGGCCGCTGCCACGCGCGTTGGTCTCGAGATAGCCGTCGTGCTCGGCTGCGCTCCGGGACAGGTCGTGCGCCCGGGCGGCCGCGTGCACCACCAGATCGACACCCTCGAGCGCCGCGCCCCAGTCGGTAGCGGCGCCGATGTCCCCGACCAGAACGCTCTCGGTTGCGCCGGCAGGCGTCGGACCCGCACGCCTCATGGCGGCGCGTACGGTGTACGCGCCGGTGGCGCCGAGCGCCGCGCACAGCGCCCCGCCGACGAAACCCGAGGCGCCGGTCACCAGCACGCGACTCATGAGGATTCGACGTGCGCGCCCGCCAGGCGCAAGACATCACCCGCCATAGCGCGAGCGATCGCGGCGCGGGCGTAGCGCGCCACAAACTGCGGGCGCGGGCAGTCGCCGCGCGGCAAAGAATCGAAGGCCGAGACTGCCGCGGAGACGTCGCCAGGAGCAAACACCGCCGCGTTGGTTACCTCCTCGCGCAGAAACCGCGCCGCGTAGCCGGCGACACCCGCCAGTATGGGCTTGCCCAGGGCGGCATATTCGAAAACCTTGGAAGGCAGCACCTTCTCGAAGGCGCGTAGCGAGCCGAGGTGCAGGAACAGGACGTCGGCCGCCTGGTATGCCTCGAGCAGCGCCTCCCGTGGCACCGGAGGACGCAGCTCGACGTTGTCGGCATCGGCCAGCGAGCGTTGCAGCACGCTCCGCCGGCCCCCGTCCCCGATCACCACGAAACGGGCGCGGCCGCGAAGAGCGTCGGCCAGCCGCGGCAGGATCTGGTGCAGAGCTTGCCCCTCCCCGATGTTACCGGCGTAGAGAATGACCGCCGGGCCGCCGCCGGCCCTGGCAGTTGCCACCGCGGGCGCCGCGGCGACGAATTCGTCGTCCACACCGTTGCTGAACCAGGCGAGCGGGCAATCACCGTAGCGGCGCCGAAAATAGTCCTCGAAGCCACGCGACACGAGATTGATGCGACTCGCATGGTTCACCGCCCAGGCCTCTACCCGCGAGAACACCTGCCACGCCGGCCAGGCGAGTGGCGGCGGCAGTACCTCCGAGATGGTGTCAGCGAACAGATCGCGGATATCGAGATAGAGCGCGGTCTGCCGGCGCCGCGCGAGCCACGCTCCGAGCACCGCCGACATCAGTCGCGACGAGGTTGCCAGCACGACGTCGTACTGACGTCCGGCCACGTAGCGGCGAGCCTGTCGCGCAAACGTCAGGAAGGCGCGCGCCTGCCCGAGCATGTCGCTGCGATGCGTGGGTAACCTGATGCGGCGCACCTCGAGACCCGAGCCCGCCTCGAGCTCCGGCGCCTGCGCGGCGAACGTCTGGTAGCGGTTCGGCAGGGTCGTCACGACGTCGATTTGCGTACCGGGCGGGGCGCGCTCGCGCAGCGCGGCGACCAGCGCCCCGGCGCGGAACGAACCCGCGCAAAGATCCGGCGGATAGTAGAAGCTGACGAGCAGGAGTCTCACGGCGGCGGCGCCCACGAAAGGCTAGTCACCAGCGTCGAACCCGCCAGCCGCGCGCTTATGACGGTGCTCGGCGCAGATATGCCAAATTGTGGATGCCAGCTCGCCCGCTCCTCAGTCACGCAGCTCGCACCGCGGAACTCGAGTTGCGCGATCTGCCCGTCGCCGGGCAGCACGAGCATGACGACGCCGTCGGTGCGCACGCGAGCAGTGACGTCCGGGTGCAAGTGAAAGCGCGCAGCCGCACTACCGAACCTGCCGCTGATGCGGTCCTCTACCAGCAGGGAGCCCGACTGCATGATCCAGCGACGCGTATGTTGGTTCTTCCCGGAAAGGCGCAGGTAGCCGTCGTGGCTCGCCTCCACCGTGGTTGTGCCGGCGCCGGCCGCCTTCAGCAGCCGCGCATGCGCACGGCGCCCCACGCGGAAGCCGCCCCAGACCTCGCTCGAGTCCTGGCCGTCGACGACCACCGTGTTGTGAGCCGCCGTGCCGCGTTGCCGGTTGCGCTCCGGCCCCTCGCCGTACTCCGAGACTCCGGAATTCACCAGTACCCGCCGGGCGCCGAGGCTCAACTCGAAGCTGAGAGTGTCGGCGTGCGCGTGCGCCGGCAGGTAGGAGGGCCCGACCTCGGCGCAATCGCAGATGAGTATCGCAGGCCCCGCGCAGACGCGCACGTAGCCGCAGTCCTCGAGCAGAATGAGCGGCGCGTCATGCGCCGGCGGTGGCCCAAGTGCGAGGCGGGAAGCGTAATCCTCGATCTCGGCGGCGGTGCCGGCAACACCGAACGTGCTGTCGTTGAAAAAGGCCAGCTGTCCGTCGGGATGACTCATGACTAGCAGCCAGCGACGCATGTGTGCTACCCGCCGGTACCAGTCGGCAGGCACCTCGCGCCGGTAGGCGTGCAGCAGGTTGATCAGGTCGAGCAGATCCTCGAGCGCCAGCGCGTGATACATGACACTGAGCTCGAAATGACCCCCGTCGGCGAGCACCTGCTCCGGAACCTGCCGCATCATGATGTCCATGCCGCGTCGGTACCAGTCCTCGGCTTCGACGCCCTCGAAGTACAACCCGGCGTGAATGAGCGCCTTGGCGTTTACCAGCAGATGATTGCCGAGCAAGTGGTACTCGAGGCAGTCCGACAACCAGCGCGCCTGAACCGCCATGCTCGCATGGCAGACGGCCGGCAGATCGTTGCCTCCGGCCGCCCACTTGGCCCAGTTCACGACCCGACGCGACAGTGGGTAGGGGTCCCAGGCGTCAATCTGCCCTGGTGGGTTTTCCCCCACCCATCGCTCCAACAGTTGCCGGTGCCAGGCGGCGCGTTCCTCGGCGTGGCGGGCGTTCAGATCGTCGAAGTAATGGAGGTGATAGCGCCACAACCGCGCGGCGTCGGCGGGATGCCAGTCCGCCGCCGTGGCACAGCGCCGTTCGGCGTTCAGGATGCGGAACGTGTCCGGCGCCACGAGTTCGGGTGCGCGCTGCAACGGCCGCTCGTAGCCCGCAGCTCCCGGGCGTCGCGCCGGGGCCGGCCTCAGATCCGCTCGCGGCCGCCGCAGCCGCCGCCAGAGGCGGGCGGCGATCTGAATGGGTCGCAGGTGGCGGACAGTGTTGAAATACAGCGCGGGAGTGGTCAACGCGTCTCCGTCTCGCCGAGGGTGACGGTCACGCGGCTGACCTCGAAGATCTCCGCGGGCGGGATCGGCGATTCGCCGCCGCCGCGCAGAGCGCCGACGAAGGCTTCGACCAGTGCACGCTGCCCCTTGTCCTGGCGCCACCAGCGCATGCCGTTAAATCCGCTCCAGCCGTAGCCGCGCAGCCGCCGGAAGTTGTCGAGCTGCAGCACCTTGCCGCCGCAGAAGACCTCGATGCGCTCCTTCGGAAACGCGCGATGCCCGCCGGCGAGATAGTGAATCGTCCCGGCTGAGCCGTCCGCGAAGCGCAGTAGCAGCGTGGCGCTGTCGTCCGCCGCCGCGCTCTGCGGCGCTGCAGAGCGCGCGCTGGCTTCGACGATCGGCTGAGCGGCCAGGAATCGCAGCAGGTCGACGAAATGACATGCCTCGCCGATGACGCGGCCGCCCCCGAGGAGCGGATCGCGGGTCCAGTGGTTCGGCGCAGCCGCACCGGCATTCACGGTCACCACGAAGCTCTTGGGTGCGCGCACGCCGCTCAGCAACGCCTTCATGCGCTGCACCGCGGGGGCGAATCTGCGGTTGAAGCCGACGACCAGCAGCGGCCGATCCGCGCCGCCGGCCTCCCAGACACGCTGCACAGCCTCCACCTCGGCAGCGGTGATAGCCAGTGGCTTTTCGACGAACACGTTCTTGCCCGCCGCGAGCGCGCGCGCCGCCAGGCTGGCGTGACTGTCGTGCCGGGTAGCGATGACGACCGCATCAACGTCGCCGGCACAGAGGATCGATTCGACGTCGCTGGTGACCCGCCCGAAGCCGAACTTTCTGGCGCAGTAGGCGGCAGTCGCGCCACCCATGCTCGCGACCGCTACCAGACGCGCTCCGCTCGCGGCGAATGCCGGGGCGAGCACCCGCGTCGCGTAGTTGCCGGCGCCGATGAAGGCGACGGCCGGTATCGCGGCTGCCCGGGGCCGCGGCGCCGGCGTGCTCCTGATGACAGGCGGCGGCGCCCCACCCGGCGCCTGCGGATACTCGAGCAGGATGCCCATCGAGGGCTCGGCGGCGCTTAGCAGCAGCTCGTAGGCGGCCGGCGCCGCATCGAAGGCGAAGCGGTGCGAGATCAGCGGTCGAACGTCGAGCCGCCGCGAGCGCACCATCTCGAGGACTGCCTCGAAGTTGCGCTGCTCGGTCCAGCGCACGAATGCCGGCGGGTAGTCGTGGCCGCGCTCCTCGTAGTCGGGATCGTAGCGACCGGGACCATAGGAGCAGGAGACCTGGAACGACAATTCCTTCTGATAGAAGTCGGCGCGCTCGAGCGCAAGTCCCGCCACCCCCACCAGCACCAGGCGGCCGCGCTTGCGGCACATGCGCGCGGCGTGGGCCAGCGGCTCGTTGCTGTCGGTCGCCGCGGTGATCAGGACCCCGTCGATGCCGAGCCCTTGG
>JASHVF010000235.1 GCA_030039615.1 Gammaproteobacteria bacterium
GCAGTAAGCCGCGAGTGTGATCTCGAGCGCCGCGAGCGTCAGCGCCGCGAGCGCCGGCAGCAGCGCAAACGAATGCCCCTGCAGCAGCGCGCGCATGCCCTCGAACACGTAGGACGGCGGCAGTGCGTGCGCGATGCCGCGCATCCATCCTGGCAGAACGCTGAGCGGATAAAACACCGCGCAGAACGGCGACAGCAGCGCCGGGATCGGCCACACCAGCCACTCGGAAGCGGGACCGAAGCGCAACACCATGGCGCTCGCCAGGATGCCGAGCGCCACGCCGAATCCGTACAGCACCGCGAGGAACAGCAGCAGGTGCGCGCCGAGCGCGATGAACGACAGACCGAAGACCGGCACCGCGAGCGCCAACATGACCGCGAGCCCGATGACGCTGGTCGAGATGCCGGCGAGCACCAGCCCGGTCACGTACTCCGAGATCGTGAGCGGACTCGCAAACAGGTTGAGGAAATTGCGCGACCACACGTCCTCGAGAAACGCCGTGGTGAGTCCCTGCATCACGCGTCCGCACAGGTCCCAGAGGAGCACCGCGCCGAGAAACACCGCCGTGAAGTTGATGCCGGCGGCGCTCACGCTGTTGAGAAAGCGCGAGATGAATCCCCACAGCACGATGTCGATCCCGACCCAGGCGAACATCGGCAGCGCGCGCACCGGGCTGCCGCGCAGCAGATACCATTGGCGCAGCAGAATGGCCGCCACCGGCTGCAGTCTCACGCGAACCGCTCCGCGGGACGCGCCAGGGGCTCGCGCGCCAGACGGATGAAGAGCTCCTCGAGGTTGCGCACGCCGTGCTCGCGCGGCAAGGCGCGCGGATCGCCCGCGAGCAGGATGCGCCCGTGCGACAGGAACAGCACGCGATCGCAGACTTCCTCGACCTCGTACATGTTGTGCGAGGTCCACAGCACGCCGCAGTCGCCGGCGCGCGCCAGCGCGCGGATCGCGGCGCGGATGTCGCGCGCCGCCGCCGGATCGAGCGAGGCGGTCGGCTCATCGAGCAGCAGCAGCCTCGGTGAGTTGAGCAGCGCCTTGGCGAGCGCCACGCGTGTCAGCTCGCCGGATGACAGCACGCCGCACTTGGTGTCGCGCAGGCCCTCGAGTGCGAACTGTGCGAGCAGCTGCGCGACGCGGCGGCCGAGGTCGGGTACCCGGTAGAGCAGTCCGAAGAAGCGCAGGTTCTGCAGCACGGTGAGGTTGCCGGGGAGGCTCGCGTATACGGCGGCGAAGTTGGTGCGCGCGAGCGCCAGCGAGCGCTGCCGTGCGACGTCCACGTCGCCGATGCGGACCGAGCCGGAGCTCGGGGCCAGCACCGCGAGGATGATATTGATGATGGTGGTCTTGCCGGCGCCGTTGGGACCGAGCAGCCCCACGATCTCCCCCGGTGCGACCTCGAACGAGACGCCCTCGACCGCCAGCACTGCGCCATAGCTCTTCGCGAGATCGCGTACGCGCAGCGCCGCGTGCGCGGCGGCCGGTGCCGGGTGAGCGTCGCCCGCGCGCAAGGGACGCGGGTCAGTGCCGCGAAGCGGGTGGTGCCTGCGCAGGGAGCGGCGGCTCGGGGGTCTGCGTCACCTCGTACCAGATGGCGTTCAGCACGCCGAAGGTGAGCGCGAGTCCGAGTCCGAGGATCCAGCTGAAGTACCACATGGTTGGCGTCGCGCTCCGCGATCAGTAGAGCCCGCTGTGCGCCCGGACCGACTCGAGCGTAATCCGGCCCCTGAGCACCCTGAACACCCAGGCAGTGTAAGCGAGCACGATGGGCAGGAACACCAGCACGGCGATCAGCATGATGCCGAGCGTACGCGCACTGCTCGAGGCGTCCCAGACGGTCAGACCCTGGTCGGGATGCGTGGACGAGGGCATGAGGAACGGGAACAGCGCGAAGCCGGCGGTCAGAATGGTCGCCGCCACGGCGATGGCGCTCGCCACGAAGGCGAGCCCGGCGCGTCCTGCGCGCAGCAGCGCCGCGGCCAGCAGCGCACCGAGCACGGCCAGCGCCGGGGCGAGCCACAGGAGCTCATGCGCGCGGAAGTTCTCGAGCCACCCGCCCGGGACGACGCTCACCTGCTTGAGCAGGGGATTCGCGGGGCCCGAGGCGTCGACCGCCGAGGTGATCCGCTGCCCATCGATCGCCTTCATCACCCAGATACCGGCGACGAGGTAAGCGGCGACGAATACCGCCGCCGCCCGGCGGCCGGTCGCCGCGGCCCGCGCCGCCATCGGCTCGCCCACCTTGAGGGCTGCATACGTGCAGCCGTGCATCACCAGCAGCGCGAGGCTCACCAGACCCACCAGCAGGGCGAAGGGATGCAGCAGTGCGAGGAAGCCGCCCGTATACACCGGCCGCTGCAGGGCGTCGAAATGAAACGGCAGGCCGAGAAACAGGTTGCCGAAGGCCACGCCGAACAACAGCGCCGGTAGCGCGCCGCCGACCGTCAGCGCCCAGTCCCAGAAGTTGCGCCAGCGCGCAGCCGCGATCTGGTTGCGGAAGCCAAAACCGACCGGTCGCAGGATGAGCGCGATGAGCAGCAGGAACATCGCCAGATACAGCCCGGAGAAGGACGCCGCATAGAGCAGCGGCCAGGCCGCGAACACCGCACCGCCGCCCAGGATGAACCACACCTGGTTGCCGTCCCACACCGGCTCGATGGCCTCGAGCAGCGCACGGCGCTCCTCGTCGGTTCGCCCGACGAAGCGAAACGTCGCGCCCACCCCGAGGTCGAAGCCGTCCATGATCGCGAAGCCGATCAGCAGCGCGCCAAGAATCAGCCACCAGATCACGCGCAGCGTTGCGTAGTCGAGCACGTTACGCTCCCTTGAGTGCGCCGGCAGCCGCCGGTACGGCCGGCCAGTACCCGAGCCCCTCCGGGCCGCGGCGGATCATGCGGGTCAGCAGATATACGTCGACGACCGCCAATGCGGAATAGAAGAGCACGAAGCCGCTTAACGACAGCAGCACGTTGGCAGCGGGCACGGGCGAGGCGCCGAGCAAAGTCGGCAGGACGCCGTCGATCGCCCAGGGTTGCCGCCCGTACTCGGCCACGACCCAGCCGAGCTCGGCCGCGATCCACGGCAGCGGCAGGCTGAGGAATGCCGCTCGCAGGAACCAGCGATGCCGCCCGAACTGGTGCCGCGCCGAGAGGTAGAAGGCCGTCGCGAACATGAGGATCAGCAACAAGCCGATGCCGACCATGACGCGGAAGCACCAGAAGAGCACCGCGACGTCCGGCACCGTCGACCAGGCCGCCGCCTGGATCTGCGCGGGCGTCGCGCGCGCCGGGTCGTCCACGTAGCGTAGCAGCAGCAGTCCGTAGCCGAGATCGGCGCGGTGCTCCTCGAACAGCGCGCGCGCGGCGCCGTCGTCCGGATGCGAGCGCAGCACCTGCAGCCCCGCGTACGCCGCCATGCCGCTGCGGATGCGGGTATCGGCGCGCGCCACCAGGTCGTAGATGCCCAGCACCGGCTCATCCACCGAGCGCGTGGCGATCAGACCCAGCAGCCACGGCACCTTGAGCTCGCCGTGCGTGGTGTGCGCCCGGTCGTCGGGAATGCCGAACACGGTGAAGCCGGCCGGCGGCGGCTCGGTGTGCCATTCCGCCTCGATCGCGGCGATCTTCATCTTCTGGTTCTCGCTCGCAAGGTAGCCGGACTCGTCCCCGAGCACCACCACGGAGAGCGAGCAGGCGAGCCCGAAGCTCGCGGCCACCGCCATGGAACGCCGGGCAAGCTCTGCGTTGCGTCCGCGCAGCAGGTACCAGGCGCTGATCGCCAGCACGAACACCGAGCCGACGACGTAGCCCGCAGCAACAGTGTGCACGAATTTTGCCTGGGCGACCGGGTTGAGCAGCACCTGAGAGAAGGACGTCAGCTCCATGCGCATGGTCGCGACGTTGAATTGCGCGCCCACCGGGTGCTGCATCCAGGCGTTGGCGATCAGGATCCATAACGCCGACAGGCTCGAGCCGAGCGCCACGAGCGCGGTGACGATCAGGTGCCCGACCTTCGGCAGGCGCTCCCAGCCGAAGAAGAACAAGCCGACGAACGTCGACTCGAGGAAGAAAGCCATCAGGCCCTCGATCGCGAGCGGCGCACCGAAGATGTCGCCGACATAGTGCGAGTAGTAGGCCCAGTTGGTGCCGAACTGGAACTCCATGGTGATGCCGGTGGCGACGCCCATGGCGAAGTTGATGCCGAACAGCACTCCCCAGAACTGCGTCATGCGCTTCCAGATCTCGCGCCCCGTCATGACGTAGACCGCCTCCATGATCACCAGGATCATCGACAGGCCGAGCGTGAGCGGCACGAACAGGAAGTGATACAGCGCCGTGAGCGCGAACTGCAGGCGCGACAGGTGCACGACCGTGAGATCAATCATGGGGGGCTTCCGCGGGCATCAGGCGCTGTGCGACCGCCTGGCCGTCGACGCGGGTGCGGTGCGCGGGAGAGAAAAACAGCGCCCAGAGCAGCGCAAGTGCGGCGAATTTGACGAGCAGCAGCCACGCCAGGTGGCGCCGCAAAGCGCCCCGCCACGGCACGTGTGCGCGCGCGGCGCAACGCCGGGCGAGGTTGCTGCTCGGGCCCTGTTCCACGCCGCGCAGCTTAACCCCGGCCCCGGCAACGCGGGAAGCCAGCCGACGGCGCTCAGGCGCGCGGGTAGCCGATGCTTTGCGCAAACGTCACGAACTGCCCTTCCGGCAGCTTCAGCAGCTCCCCGAGACGGCGCGCATCCACGGCCCCTCTGAATACCGAGCCGAGCCCGACCGATGCACAGTAGAGATAGACGTTCTGCCCGATGAATGCCGCATCGACCGAGGCGTACAGGCGCCGCTCCTCGGCCGAGATGTCCTGCATCCGCTCGCCGTGCGCGACGTAGACGAGGTTGAGCGGCACCGTGGCGACGAACTCCTGCATGCCGGTCTGCGCGCGCAGATCGTGCGGCAGGTACGGCCTGAGGACGTGGGTCTGCGGCTCGTAGAGCCACACGCCGTCGGCCATCGCCAGATATACATCGATCACCATCACGTGGCGCCAGTAAGGCGCCGTGCGCTCGCCGCTCGGACGATTGATGCCGAACGCCGCCCAAAGAAGCTCGCCCAGCGTCTGTGGCGACAGCGCCCGATCAGAATACTCGCGCGTCGAGTGTCGCGCCGCGAGCGCGCTCATGAGCGGCATGCCGCCGGAACGCGCCGCCGCAGGCAGCTGCACCGGCTCGGTTGCGCCGCCCTCCGTGCTGCTCATCGACAACGCGACACCCGCCAGCATCGAGCCGGTCGCCTGGCGCCGAGTGATCATGGTTCGCTCCTCACTGCAGCATGAACACGGGCAGCTCGGCATTATCGAGCAGCGAGCGCGTGACGCCGCCGAAGATCCGCACCCGCAGCGCCCCATGCCCGAAAGCACCCACCACCAGCAGATCAGCCCGCAGCTGCGCGGCGCTGCGCAGCAGCTGCGGCGCGACCGGCCGGCCCGCTTCGCCGCTCAGGCTGACCTCGGCGTCGATGCCGTGCCAGGCGAGCTGACGCGCCAGCTCCTCGAGTTGCTCGAGTGTCGCGCCGCCCTCCTCGCGCACCGCGAGCAGCACTACGCGGCGCGCCTGCCGCAAGAGCGGCATGGCCGCCGTCAGCGCGCGTGCGGCCTCCGGGGTCTCTTTCCAGCCGACCACGATGGTGCCGGCGCTGCCTTGCGGCGCATGCTCGCCGGCGACGATCACCGGTCGTCCGCTGCGCGCGAGCAGGTGCTCGATCAGGCCGCCGGGAAGATGGTCGCGGTTGTGACGGCGGCCGAGAACCACCAGGTCGTTGTGCCGCGCATGGCGCACGAGCCGCGCCAGCGGCTGATCGGTCTCCTCCGAGTAGTGCGCGCTCAGCAGCTCGACGGCGGTCGGAGCATCGCGAATCACCACGCGATGCTGCTCGCAAAATTCCTCGAAGTGCGCGAGCGCCTGTGCCGAGAGCCGCGTCCCCGTGCATTGCAGCTCCGCCAGCGCGGTCACGGCGGCCGTGCCCTGCAGGAAGTCGACATGCGGCGCCTCGAGAGCGGCGACGCCGGGGCTGAGATGCACGTGCAGGAACTCCAGATGCGCGGCCAGCGGGCGCGCCACCGCCAGTGCGGTGGCGAATACGCTCGCGTCGGTGGATGAGCCGCTCACGGGGACCAGAATGGTTTTGATCACGGTGCTCTCCTCACGAAGCGCGCGGCGTGGCCGCACGCCGTCCGGGCGGCGACTCCGCCCAGCGCTTGGCCTGCGAGATGCCGATGCGGATGGCGCGGCCCTCCTCGTAGCCCTCGGCGAGCAGCGCGTTCGCGATCTCGATCGCCTTGTCGCGCGTCAGCTGCGGAAGATTCACCATCGAGCGCGGAAAGTAGCTCTCATTCCATGGCATCGCGGCTTCCTCTGACAACGGCCCTGGTCGCGGCGATGCTGATCCGCCGGTGCGGTGCGGCGCTATAAGGGGATGTGCCTAAGTTGCGCGGCGTGCGCACGGCCGGCGCTCACAAGCGCATGTCCGCGAGCGCGCCGAACAGGTGCCCCGCCAGGTAAGTTACCAGCGCCGCGGCCGCGCCGAACAGCGTCTGCCGCAGACCCGAGTACCAGGCCGGGCGCGCGTTGAAGAGCGAGGTCGCCACGCCCAGCAGGAAGAGCGCGAGCGCTGCGACTGCGATGCTGCCGGGCAGCCGCGCGCGCTCCGGCAGGATCGCGAAGGGCAGCAGCGGCACCAGTGCCCCGAGCGCGAACAGCAGAAACGAGAAGGCCGCCGCGCTGACGGCGGCGCCGGCCGAAGCCACCCCGGCGTGCGCCGCAGCGGCCCCCGCCCCGCCGGTCTGCCGATCGAGCTGGCTCAGCGCCAGCTCGCGGGCATTGGTCACCGAGAGCCACTCGCCGAGCGCCATGGAGCAGGCGCCGCCGAGCAGCCCGGCCACTCCGGTGAGCAGCACGATCGGGGTCGGCACGCTCGCGCCGGCGACGCCCATCATCAGGCAGAAGTTCGATGCCAACCCGTCGTTGGCGCCAAGCACCGCGGCCCGCAGATTGTTGCCGAACGCCGTCTGATCGCGCAGGCGCAGCGCACTCACGTGTCCGTGCTCCTCGGATGGCAGCCCGGCGCTGGATGCATCCGGCTGGACGGCGTAGTCGTCCCGCTCCTTCATCTCGCGCGCTATGACGCTCGGGACCACGAAGCCGACGCCGAAGTAGCGCGCCAGGAGCATGAGAGCGCGGATGCGGCCCGAAGGGCGAAAGGCCGGGACCGCGTATCCGGCGCTGCGCAAGCGCTCCTCCCAGAAAGCGGCATGGCGGCGTTCGGCGGCAGCAATTTCGGCGTAGGTCACGCGATGGCGCCCTTCCTGCTCGAGTCGGGCGAGCGCCTCGTAGAGCGCGGCGCTGTCGCGCTCGGCCCGCCAGTTGCCGAGGAGCCGCGCATATTCCCGCGCGTGCTGCTCGCTCACGGCGGCGCCGGGGGCGCACGGCGCGGCGGCACGAGCCGCGAGAGGTAGTCGGCGACCGACTCCTGCTCCGCGGCCGACAGCCCGGAGTCCGCCAACTGTCCTGCATGGACCGTGCCGAACTCGCGCAGCCGCGCGAGCAGGTAACGGAAGTGCTGGCCGCCGATGCGCGGTGTGGCCTCTGCCGCTCCGGAGCCATCCTCGCCGTGGCAGCCCGCGCAGACGCGCAGATACGCACGCTTGCCCGCCGGCAGGCCGCCGCCCTCGCCCTGTTCCACCTGCGCAGGCGCCGCGGCCTGCGCAAGGAATGTCGCCAGATCGCGGATAGCCGGCGGCCGATTGACGTCCGTCGCCCTGAGCGTGTCGCGCATCGCCGGACCGTGCATGTCGGAGCCCGGCCGGGCGCCGGTCGCGAAGCGCCGCAGCTGCTCCTCGAGGTACGCCGCGCGCTGTCCGGCCAGCGCAGGGATCTCCCGCGGCCCATCGCCCCAGGCGCGCGCGCCGTGGCACGCCTGGCAATGCTCCAGGTAGAGGATGCGGCCATGCTGCGGGTCGGCGGCCTGCAGCGAAGCCTCCGACGCCACCTCCGCGGCTGGGGCGACCGCGGCCCGGATGGGCGCGAGCGGCGCGGTCAGCAGCGCGAGCGCCAGCACGCGCGCCAAACCTGCCCCTGACACCATGTTGCCTCGAATCACTGCCCCTGCCTCGCAGCGTTCGCGCTACCTGCCGCGATCGCCCCCCGTACACGCTCGGCGGTCATGGGCAAGCGCAGCTGCCGGGCTCCGGTCGCATCGTAGACCGCATTGGCGAGCATGGCGCCGACGATGGTGATGGGCGGCTCGCCCGCGCCCTGGGGCGCGAGCTCCTCGTTATCCACCAGTATGGCCTCGAT
This sequence comes from Gammaproteobacteria bacterium, assembly GCA_030039615.1. GTDB lineage: Bacteria > Pseudomonadota > Gammaproteobacteria > Steroidobacterales > Steroidobacteraceae > 13-2-20CM-66-19. Next base: position 8,351 of record JASHVF010000235.1, read on the forward strand.
GCGCGGCACCGCGGAAAACCGCGGCAGATGATATGAGGCGAAGTTGCGATCGAGGATATCGCCGCCGCGGAAACGCAGCTCTTCCGAGAGTGCATAGCCGAGTCCCATGGTGATGCCGCCCTCGATCTGCATGCGCGCCCCGTCCGGATTCACGGCGATGCCGAGGTCCTCGGCACACACTACGCGCACTACCTGCACGCTGCCCGCCTGCCTGTCGACCGCGACCTCGGCACAGGCGGCGACGTAGCTGCCGGCATCGCTCGCGCAGGCGAGGCCGAAGCCGCGCCCGCTCGGCGCCGGCGCCGCCTTCCAGCCGAAGGCGC
>JASHVF010000236.1 GCA_030039615.1 Gammaproteobacteria bacterium
CGAAGGGGCTGTCGATGCGCAGCGTGGCGCACTCGGCGATGCCGAGCCGGCCGGTAAAGTGGCCGAATTCGTCCCCGAGCGACAGCGTCGCCGAGGTGAAGATCCACGCGCCGCGGCGCGACTCAATGAGCGCCCGGAAGCGCGCCGAGATGTCGAACGGCATGAGGCTGAGCGTCAGCCCGCGCGCTGTGACCTCGACGGCGCGAGCGCCATCCAGCTCCTCGAGCGCCGCGATGCGCTCGAGCCCCGCGGCGAGCTCGTCGGCGCGCGCGGCAAGCTGTGCCACCGCCACATCATCGCCCGACGCCGCGAGTGCCGTGCCGAGAGCCGTGAGCGCTCGTGCCAGGCCGCGAGCGGCGTCCTCGAGGGCGCTGCCGCGCTCGCTCCAGGCAAGGCGTGTCGCGCCGCTCGCGCCCGCGGAGCTCACCGGCCCGAGCGCGCGCAGCTCCCGCAGACTCTCTTCCACCGCCCGCAGCGTCGCGGCGGGCGTGTGCGCGTCGGCCGCCCGCGAGGCCGCCTGCGACCTGCGCAGCTCGAGCTGCGCGTCGCGCAGCAGATTCTCGATCTGGCGGCTGCTGACACTCGCGCCGAAGAACTGCGTGGCGAGGTCCGGAATCTGGTGCGCCTCATCGAGGATCACCGCATCGGCCGATCCCAGCAGGTCGCCGAAGCCGTCCTCCTTGAGCGCCAGATCGGCGAGCAGCAGGTGGTGATTCACGATGACGATGTCGGCCTCGAGCGCCGCGCGGCGCGCGAGCGCCACGTGGCAGCGCGAGATCTCCGGGCAGCGCGCCCCGAGGCAGCTCTCGCGCGTCGCCGTGACCTGCCCCCACACGGGATGTGAATCCGAGAGCCCGCGCACCTCCGCGAGATCGCCGCTGCCGGTGGTGCGCGCCCAGCGCGCGATGCGCTGAAGCAGGGCGCGCTGGCTGGCGCTGCGCCCCTCCCCGCCGCCGAGCATCGCCGCCTGCTCGGGCGCCTCGGCCGCCGCGGCCAGACGCTGGCGGCAGAGGTAGTTGGCGCGCCCCTTGAGGAGCGCCACGCGCGCGGGCCGCCCGAGGGCCGCCCCGACCAGCGGCAGGTCCTTCGAGTAGAGCTGGTCCTGGAGCGTGCGCGTCCCGGTGGAGATCAGCACGCGGATGCCCGAGAGCAGCGCGGGTACCAGATACGCGAAAGTCTTGCCGGTGCCGGTCCCGGCCTCCACGACGAAGGTCTCGCGGTCGGCGAGCGCACCGGCGACGCGCTCCGCCATGCGCAGCTGCTCGCGCCGCACGCGGAAATCGGGCAGGGCTCGCTCCAGGGGGCCGCCCCGGCCGAATATGTCCTCAAGGTCCAGCATTCGATGCATCCTCGCGTGCCGCGCGGCGGCTGTCGAGACGCATATCCCCCTGAATTTCCTGCAAACAGCGCTCGGCCCAGGGTGACTCTAACAGGGCCCTTCACGGAGCCGGGATATACTTGGCGTTTTGGGGGAAGAGGGATCCGGGATGGCTGCTCCTGCGCACAAAATGACCGCCATGCCCCAGCTGAGCCGCGCCGTGGCCGACTGGGTGAGCTCGGTGTGCGAGCTGACGCAGCCACGTGCCGTCCGTTGGGTCGAGGGGACGGATGCCGAGGCGCGCGAGCTCACCGCCGCGCTGGTGCGCAGCAGGGAGCTCACCGTCCTCAACAGCCAGGAGTTCCCCGGCTGTCATCTGGCCCGCTCCGCGCCCAACGACGTCGCCCGAGTCGAGCACCTCACTTATATATGCACGCGCTCGCAGGAGGACGCGGGGCCGAACAATCACTGGATGGAGCCGCAGCAGGCGCACGAGCGGATGCGCGGGCTGTTCCGCGGCTGCATGCGCGAGCGCACGCTGTACGTCATCCCCTACTGCATGGGGCCGCTCGACTCGCCGCTCTCGCGCCGTGGCGTCGAGCTCACCGACAGCCCGTACGTCGTGCTCAACATGCTGATCATGACGCGCGCCGGGCGCGCCGCGCTCGAGCTGATCGCGCGCGACGGCCGCTTCGTCAAGGGACTGCACTCGATCGGCGAGCTCGACCCCGAGCGCCGCTTCATCATGCACTTTCCCGAGGAGCTGTCCATCGAGAGCTACGGCTCCGGCTACGGCGGCAACGCACTGCTCGGCAAGAAGTGCCATGCGCTGCGCATCGCCAGCTGGCAGGCGCGCGCGGAGGGCTGGCTCGCCGAGCACATGCTGATCGTCGGGCTGCAGAATCCCCAGGGCGAGACGCATTACATCGCCTGCGCCTTCCCCTCGGCCTGCGGCAAGACCAATCTCGCGATGCTCGTCCCGCCGGAATCCATGCCCGGCTGGCGCGTTCTCACCATCGGCGAGGACATCGCCTGGCTGCACCCCGGGCCCGACGGGCGGCTGTGGGCCATCAACCCGGAAGCCGGCTGCTTCGGGGTGGTGCCGGGCACGAATCCCCAGACCAACCGCAACGCCTACGAGATGATCCGGCGCGACACGCTGTTCACCAACGTCGCGCTGACGGCCGACAACCAGCCCTGGTGGGAAGGGCTCACGACCGGCAAGCCGGTGATCGACTGGCAGGGCCGGCCTTACGATCCGGCCCGCGGTCCGGCGGCACATCCGAATTCACGCTTCACCGTCGCGGCGAAGCGCAATCCGAGCTATTCCCCGCACAGCGAGGACGCGAGCGGCGTACCGATTACGGCGCTGGTATTCGGCGGCCGGCGCCGCGAAGTGGCGCCACTCGTCTACGAGGCTCGCGACTGGCAGCACGGCGTGCTGGTCGGCGCATCGCTCGCTTCGGAAACCACGGCGGCCGCGGTAGGCCAGGTGGGCGTGGTGCGCCGTGACCCGATGGCGATGCAGCCGTTCTGCGGCTACAACTTCGGTGATTACTGGCAACACTGGCTGAACGTCGGCGCGAAGCTTGCCAGGCCGCCGCGCATCTTCCACGTCAACTGGTTCCGCCGCGACGCCGACGGCAAATTCCTCTGGCCGGGCTACGGCGAGAACCTGCGCGTGCTGGCGTGGATGCTCGACCGCTGCGCCGGCAAGGTCGGTGCAACCGAATCCGCCATCGGCCGTCTGCCGCGGCCGCAGGATCTCAACACCAGCGGACTGGCGGTCAGCCCGGCGGCGCTCGCAGCGCTCAACTCGATCGATGGCGAAATCTGGCGCAAGGAGCTCGCCGAGCTGCGCGAGTACCTCGGCCGCTACGGCAGCCGTCTGCCCGCGGCACTGTTGGCGGAGCTTCGGACCTCCGAGCAGCGGCTCGGCTGAGGGCCGCCGGCTGCGGTCAGCCGTCCTCGCAGCTGAAGCGAATGGTCTGGGGTGAGCCCTGCTCCGGCAGCCGCCCGAGGCCGATCATCCCCTGACCCTTGATCTGCAGGCTGTCGCGCCGCACGAAGGCTTCTTCCCCGTCGGCGGTCTGCACGAAGGTGCCGTTGGTGCTCTGATCGACGAGCACGAATTTGTTGCGGCTGATTTCGATGCGCGCGTGCAGCCGCGAGATGAGATTGCCCTTCACGACCACGTCGTTGTCCTCGGCGCGGCCGATGGTGACGCTCGAATGGCGCTCGTCGACCAGCAGCTCGCGGTCGTCGGTTCGCAGCCGCAGCCGCATGGGATGCGCCGCACGCGCATCGCCCGCGATGCCGGGCACCATGGTGGTGGCCTCTTCGGTCTGCCACAGCACCTCGTAGAGCACCACTTCGCTTCCCTGCCCCTTGAGCGTCGCGATGTCGATCTGACGGCAGGCGGCGCGCCACTCCGGCGAGAGCCGCTCCACCGTCGCCGCGGTGGTCACGATCTGTCCGGCCTTCGCCTGGCTGGTCATGCGGTTGGCGGTGTGCACCGCGGCGCCGAACACGTCGCGGTTCTCGAGCATCACCGGTCCGAAGTGGCAGCCGATACGGATCGAGACCGGCTGACCGTCCACCTTCAGCTGTGCGTGTGTCGAGATCTGCTGCTGCATCTGCGCGGCGGCGTTGAGCGCCGCATCAGCGGTGGGGAACGTCGCCATCACCTCGTCGCCCATGGTCTTGATAACCGTGCCCTGGCGCTGCTCGGTGGCGCCCCGCATCACCTCGATGCAGGTGGCCACCATGTCGCGGGCGCGCAGATCCCCCATGAGGTCGTAGAGCCGGGTCGATCCGACCACGTCGGCGAACAGTATGGCGAGTTCGATGTCCTTGCCCATGAGTGCGGCCCGATTATACGCAATGGCCCCCGGGTGGCTAACTTTAGGCGCACGCCGCTGTCGGAATCGCCCGGCGCAGCAGCTCCGCGCCGGCCCCGGGAAGCCGGGCTCCTTCGCTCAGGATGCGGCGGAACTCGCGCGCGCCAGGCTCGCCGCTGTAGAGCCCGAGCATGTGGCGCGTGATGGCGCCGAGGCGCTCGCCCGCGGCGAGCTCGCGCTGGCAATAGCGCGCCATGCGCTCGATGAGCGCGACGCGCGAGGGCGCCGGCGCCTGCGGAGTGAGCGCCCGCCGCAACTCAGCCAGCACGAACGGCCGGTGATAGGCCTCGCGCCCGAGCATGACCCCGTCGCTCCAGCCGAGCGCCGCGAGCACGGCTGCCGATTCGCGCAGCCCGCCATTCACCACCACCGGCAGCGCGGCGAACACCTGCTTCAGGCGCCGCACCACGTCGTAACGCAAAGGCGGGATCGCGCGGTTGTCCTTTGGCGACAGACCGCCCAACACTGCCGCGCGCGCGTGCACGATGGCAACCTGACAGCCGGCGCTCGCGATGCGCTCGACGAAGCGGCACAGGGCATCGAAGTCCTCATCCGTGTAGCCGGCCACCGCCGCGCGCGCCTCGCGGCCGGCAGCGCTGCTCACGCCGATGCGCATCTTCACCGTCACGGGCACCGATACCGCGGCGCGCATCGCCGCGACGCACTCGGCCACCAGATCCGGCTCGCGCATCAGGCACGCGCCGAAGGCGCCGCTCACCACGCGCTCGCTCGGGCAGCCGCAGTTGAGGTTGATCTCGTCATAGCCCGCCTGCTCGCCGGCGCGCGCCGCCGCGGCGAGCTCCGCCGGCTCGCTGCCGCCGAGCTGCAGCGCGAGCGGGTGCTCCTCGGGGTCGAATCTGAGCAGCCGCGCGCGGTCGCCGCGCAGCACCGCCGCCGCGGTCACCATCTCGGTATAGAGCAGCACCTCGGGCGAGAAGCCGCGCAGGAAGTAGCGGCAGTGGCGATCGGTCCAGTCCATCATGGGAGCGACCGACACTCTCCGGTCGATCTTTGCACGCGAAAAATCGTCTGCAGAACCTATTTTTGCAGGCTCTTTTGACTCAGGCGTTCCTGCGGCATTTACGGGCATTCCGGGGAGTTTATCGTTTGCGGAGGAGACGTAAAGGAGACAGGATCCGCGCGGTTTTCACACGGTCACCTTCTGACTGGCGCGATCTGACACGTCGGATCCGCCATCCGCCGATCAATTTTCGTGCGTCTCGGTTTCCCACGATTGCGCACGCGCTCCACAAAATTGATGCTGCTGACTCGCAAGCAAATAATCGAGGAGACCCAACATGACTCAGAGACTGATGGTTTGCGCCGGAGCCATCGTCGGCGCCGTAGTCTGTGGCAGCCTGCTCGCGCAGAATGTTGCGATGCCAGAAGTCATCGTCGAGACGCATCGCGCGGTGCAGACAACCGTCGGCAAGACCGCGAGCGGAGTACCGATAGTCGATGTTTCGCTCGGCT
>JASHVF010000027.1 GCA_030039615.1 Gammaproteobacteria bacterium
CCGGGCACCGCCTGGCGGAGCATCGCCAGCACGCCTAGAGCGGCAGTCGGGTGGTGCCGGCGAGCGGCGGCGCGCCGCGCCGGTTGACGACCATGCGATCGTTCAGCTCGGCGACCGCCGCACTGCCCGTACGCTCGAACAGGAAAGGCAGCAACGCGTGCACCAGGCAGGCGATCCCCGCGCCGATCAGCCGCAGGCCGAAGCAGCCGGCACGCGCCATGTGCCTGGTATAGGTCTCGCCCACCGAGGCAGGATGCTCGGTGAAGGCGCGGATGAGGTTCATGCCACTATGCTAATCGCGCCACCATGCGACCGGGTTGCGAAGCTCTGGCGGAGGGGGGTCGGGTGCGCAACAATATTGCGCGCCCGAGGGGGTCGGGCGAACCGAAGTTTCGATGGACAAGCTGGACGCGAGAATCCTCGAGCTGCTGCAGAACAACGGGGAGCTGACCGCCGCCGAGATCGCCGACCGCGTGGGCCTTTCCAAGGCGCCGTGCTGGCGGCGTATCCAGAAGCTGCAGCAGGAAGGGGTCATCCGCTCGACGGTGGCGCTGCTCGATGCGCACGCGCTCAACGTCGGCACCACCGTGTTCGTGACGCTCAAGACCGCCAACCACAGCGAGGCGTGGTTCGCCAAATTCGTGCGCGCCGTGCGTGACATCCCCGAGGTGACGGAGATTCATCGCATGTCGGGTGACGTCGACTACCTGATCCGCATCGTGGTGCCGGATATCGACGCCTACGACGCGGTGTACAAGCGCCTCATCTCCGCGGTGGACTTCCTCGACGTCAGCGCCAGCTTCGCGCTCGAGACCATCAAGTACACGACCGCGCTGCCGCTCTGTTACCTGAAGACCGAGTAGGCCGCTACTTGCGCGCCACGGCGGCCGCGCCCGACCCGGCCCCGGTGTTGTCGCGGATGATCTCGGCGATGCGTGCCTGAATCTCGCTGAAGTCGGTGTCGTAGATGCCGGTCGCCAGCACCGGCTCGCGAGGCGGCACCGGCGCCAGCTGCTGACCCGAGCTGTCGCGCACCTCGATACGCACGCGGGTCGAGAGCCCGACCCGCAGCGGATGCTGCTCCAGCTCCTTGGGATCGAGCGTGATGCGCACCGGCACGCGCTGCACCACCTTGATCCAGTTACCGGTGGCGTTTTGCGCCGGCAGCAGCGCGAATGCCGCCCCGGTCCCGAGCCCGAGGCCCGCGACGCGACCGTGATACTCGACCTGGCCGCCATAGAGGTCGCTGATGACCCGCACCGGCTGACCGATGCGCATGCGACTCAACTGCACCTCCTTGAAGTTGGCATCCACCCGCAGCCGCTCGAGCGGCACGATCTCCATCAGCGGGCTTCCCGGCGCGATGCGCTCGCCGAGCTGCACGCTGCGGCGCGCGACGTACCCGGACACCGGGGCGCGCACACTGGTGCGCTGCACGTTGAGCCAGGCGCGCTCCACCTGGGTGGCCGCGGCGCGTACCTCGGGATTGTCGGCTACACCGGTGCGGCCGACCAGCGCCACGCCCGCCGCGAGGTTCTTCTGCGCCGCGGTGAGCGCATCGCGCGCGGCATTCACGGCGTCCAGCGCGTGGCCGAGCTCCTCGGTCGACACCGCGCCGCTCGCCGTGAGGCCGTGGCGGCGCGCGAGATCGGCCTGCGCACGCTCTAAGTCCGCGCGCCGCTGCGCAACCAGCGCCGACAGCTCATCGCGATTGGCGAACACCGTATGAACCTGCCGTACCGCACGTGCCAGCTGCTGCTCGGCATCCTGGAGCGCGATGCGGTAATCCGTGGCGTCGAGCCGCACCAGCTGCTGCCCGGCCTGCACGCGGTCGGTCTCGTCGGCGGCGATCGACACCACCGTGCCCTGCACCTGCGACATTACCCCGACCAGGTCGCCGGCGACGTAGGCATCGTCGGTGGTCTCGTAGTGGCTGGCATAGAGCCACCACCAGGCGAGAGTGCCTAGGGCCATGAGGCCGAGCGCCACCGCGAGCAGCAGGAGCCAGGTACGGCGCTGGCGCTGCAGCCGCGTCGCGTCCGTGGCAGGAGAAGTACTCACCGAGGCATCCATGGACCTGAAGCTCCTCAGCCCGTGGGCGCCGGTGCCGTGTAGCCGCCGCCGAGCGCGCGCACCAGGCTGATGCTGAAGGTGAGCCGCTGCGCACCGAGCTCGGCGCCGATCGCCTGCGCGAACAACAGCTGGTTCTCCGCCGACAGCACCGTGAGGTAGTTGTCGAGGCCGGCACGGTAGCGTTCGGTCGTGAGGTCGTAGGCGCGCTGCGCCGCGACCAGCGCCGCCTGCTGCTCGGCGGTCTCGCGCTCGAGCGCCCGCCAGTTGGCCACGACGTCGGCGACGTCATGCACGGCGTCGATGAGCGTCTGGTTGTATTGGCCGACCGAGGCGTCGAACTGCGCCTGGCGCGCCTCGAGCGCGCCGCGCAACTGCCGGCGGTTGAACACCGGGAGACTGAGCGCCGGGCTCACGTCGACGATGGTCGCCGACCCCTGGAAGAGATTGCTGAGACCGATGCTCTGCAGCCCGGCGAACGCCGCCAGGTTCACGTTGGGATAGAAGTCGGCCTCAGCCGCCTTCACGCCCTGCGCGGCGCCCTGCACCAGCGCGCGCGCGGCCGCCACGTCAGGCCGGCGCCCGAGCAGGTCCGCGGGCAGCGTCGATGGCAGCGCGATGCTCGCGGGCGCCGTAAGGTGCGGACGCGCGAGCGCAAGCCCCCGGTCGGACCCGGCGGCCACCAGCGCCGCGAGCTGATCGCGCGCCAGGTCGATGTTGGCCTGCGCCGCGGCGATACCGGCGCGGGTGAGCGCGAGGTTGCTCTCGGACTGCTTGACGCGCGCGACGTTCTCGAGCCCGGCATCGACGCGCTGCTGCGTCAACTCCATGATCGAGGTCTGCTGCTTGAGCTGATCGTTGGCGACGTCGAGCAGTGCGTACCAGAGGTCGAGCTGCACATAGGCGCGTACCACCGATACCGCGATCGCGAGGCGGGCCGCGGCACGGTCGGCCTCGGCGGCGTCGACCCCGGAGCGGGCCGCGGCCAGCAGCGCGCGGTTGCGGCCCCAGAAGTCGATGTCGTAGCTCAGATCGAAGGCGACGCGTCCGTCGTTGTAGTAATTGCCGGCGTAGGGCGGCGGGTAGAGGCCGTTCTCCGGGTAACGCTGCCGGTCGACCTGGGCGTCGAAGGCGACGTTCGGCAGCCTCAGCGCCCCGGCGGCGAGCGCCTGCGCCTGCGCGGCCCGCAGCCGCGCTTCCGCGGCGGTCAGTGTGGGGCTGCCGACGAGCGCCTCATCGACCAGCCGATCGAGCTGCGGGTCGCCGTAGCGGCGCCACCAGCCGTCGGCCGGCCAGGCCGACGGGTCGACCGGCGCGGCAGCAAACGAGCGCTCGGCGGTCAGCTGCGCGGGGGCGAGTTGTGGAGCGGCGTGCCAGCCGCCGCGATCCACGCAGCCGGCCAGCGCCGCGAGCAGCGCGGCGAGACACAGCGCGGTGAGAATGGGGGACCTGTGCATCGTCATGATTTACCGCCCGTCGATGAGTTCTGGCCGCCCCCTGCCTGTTTTCCGTTCTCGATCATGCGTCCGAGATAAGCCTTGAGGTTTTCCATCTCGATCGGGTCGAAGCCGGCGAGATGATGCTCGAGCACCCGGCTACCCGCCGCCCGCAGGCGCGGCAGCTGCGCGCGGCCGGCCGGCGCCACGCGCAGGAACACGACGCGCCGGTCCTCGCGGCAACGTTCGCGCCGCAGCAGGCCTTTCTCCTCGAGCCGATCGAGGATGCGGGTCATCGAGCCGGTGTCGTAATACATGCTGCGGCACAGATCCGCCGCGGTACGGGCGCTGCCCTCGGCGAGGTACTTGAGCACGGCGTACTGCATCGCGTTGAGGCCGAACGGCGCCAGCTCGGCGTCGAGCCCGGAAAGCAGCGATGCCCGCGCGCGCCCGAGCAGGTGGCCGACGCTCAATCCCCCTTCCGGGAGTTGCGCCTCGCCAGGCGACTCGGCCTTGATGGCTGCTCTGCGACTCACACTGCTCACACTGGCGGCAGGGTGCCGCCGCGGCTAAAATTACTGCCTGTAAGAATACTGCCTCGGCAACCATTTGTCGACTCCGCATTGGAGGGAGGCCCGGGTGTCGCAGACCGGCAAGATCATCTCCTCGCGTAACACCCTATTCCTGAAGAGAGTTCTGCCCGTGCTGCTCTTCGGCGTGCTGGCCGCCGGCGTGGCCGCTCCGCTGCTGATCGTCGGCGGCCGGACGGGTGCCCTGCCCTGGCCGCTGCTGGCACCGCCGCTGGTGCTCGGCATCGTCATCTACCTCGTGCTGAGACGCCTGGTGTTCGACCTGGCCGACGAGGTGGTGGACGAAGGCGAGGCGCTGCGCGTGCGCTTCGGCAGCGAGCAGGCGCGCATCCCGCTGGCCGAGATCATCAACGTCAGCTACTCGGGTATCACCAATCCCAAGCGGGTCACGCTGACCCTGCGCAGCGCCGGCCCCTTCGGCCGCCAGGTGACGTTCTCGCCGCGGCGGCGGCTCTTCAGCAGCCCGTTCCGCACCGACCCGCTGGTCGTGGAGCTCATCGAACGGGTGGATGCGGCGCGGCGGCGCTGAACACGTCGGCGCCGAATACCGGCAGGCCGGCCGCCGCCGCGTACCCGAGCGGCTGCAGGCCGAAGATCCCCTCCAGGGTCCGCAGCAGCGAATAGTGGTTGTAGGGCACGTTCGACACCGTGCCCGGCTTCACGAAGCGTGACAGCACCACCGCCCCGACGCGTCCGCCGCCCGGGCCATTGAAGCCCGGCGCGTACCGCGCCCCGGGCAGGGGTTGCTCACCGCAGCAGGCACCTGAGCCTTCCGCACCCACTCCATCCGCCTCGTCGAAGGTGATGATCAGCATGCCGTCCGCCTTGAAGGCCGCTGAGTCGAGGATGAGCGGCACCCACTGCGCGAGAAAGGCGTTGATGGCTACGAGCCCTCCCCGGCGACCGTCGACGCAGGCCGCGTCGTGCCCGTCGTTGCAGAGATTCGGGGTGATGAACACGTAGTTGGGCGTAGTGGCGGCGCTGCCGAGATCCGCCGCCAGGCGAGTGAGATTCACCACGTGCGCGTCGCAACGCGCCTGGTTGTCGATGATCGAGTGGAAGTAGACGAACGGGTCATGCTTGGCGGCGTACTGGTCGCCGCGCTCGGCGAGCGCGGTGGGATCGGCGGCGCCGATCGGCACGTGGCCGCAGGTGGCGGGCTCGCGGCGCGGGTCGTTGCCCATGTCCTCCATGTAGGCCTTCCAGCTCCAGGAGGCCTCCTCCAGCTGGTCCGGCAGCGTGCGTACGATCGCCGGGTACACGCAGCCGGCGCCGAGCGCCTGGCCGGAAGCGTCGAGGGACGGAGCGCTCAGGCGGAACTCGCTGAAGGTGGGGCAGTCGAGCTGCGTCTCGTGATTCGGCGCCTGGCCGCTGATCATCGCCAGGTAGTTGTCGAGGCTCGCGTGCCCGATGGCGTAGTACTGCGTGAGCAGCGCTCCCTTGGCCGGCAGCGTGCGGGCGAGATACGGCGCCTGCGAGTCGGGGGCAAAGGTGCGCGAGTACGTCATGTTCTCGAGCACCAGCAGGAACACGTGGCG
>JASHVF010000237.1 GCA_030039615.1 Gammaproteobacteria bacterium
GCAATCAATGCCTGCACCTGCGCCTCGGGCAGTCCCCGGGCGCGCGCCACGCGCGCCGCCTGGTAGCGAGCCGCCGCGACGCTCTCCTCGGGGTCGAGACCGCTCGCGGAGGCGGTGACCAGATCGACCGGGATCGAAGCCTTATTGTCCGGGTCCGCGGCGCGCAGCGCATCGATGCGCGGCTTGATGGCATCGAGGAGCGCGGGATTCAGGGGACCGAGATTGGAGCCCGTGGAGGCAATGCCGTTGTACGGCTGCGGGGTGGTCGCCGAAGGGCGGCTCCAGAAATACTTCGGAGCCGCGAAGCTCTGCGCGATCAGAGCGGAGCCGATGGGCCTGCCGTCCCGGAAGATCAGGCTGCCGTTCGCCTGGCGCGGGAACAACGCCTGCGCGATTCCGGTGACTGCGAACGGATAGATGAAGCCGGTGATCACCGTCAGGATCAGGAACAGAGCGATCGCCGGTCGCAGGATTGAGGTCATGGTGCAGATCCCGGGGGCATCAGACCAGGTGGGAGACGGCCAGCGCCATATCGATGAGCTTGATGCCCGCGAAGGGAATCAGGATCCCTCCCAGGCCGTAGATCAGCAGGTTGCGCCGCAGCAGCACGGCTGCACCGAGGGCACGGTACTTGACGCCCTTCAGCGCGAGCGGAATCAGCGCGACGATGATCAGTGCGTTGAAAATGACCGCGGCGAGGATAGCCGAGAAGGGACTCGCGAGACGCATGATGTTGAGCGCGTCGAGCTGCGGATAAGTGGTCGCGAATGCGGCAGGGATGATCGCAAAATACTTCGCGACGTCGTTGGCGATGCTGAAGGTGGTGAGCGAGCCGCGCGTCATCAGCATCTGCTTGCCCGTCTCCACCACCTCGATGAGCTTGGTGGGGTTGGAATCGAGGTCCACCATGTTGCCCGCCTCCTTGGCGGCCTGCGTGCCGGTGTTCATGGCCACCGCGACGTCCGCCTGTGCGAGCGCCGGCGCATCGTTGGTGCCGTCGCCGGTCATGGCGACCAGGCTTCCCTGCCCCTGGTGCTCGCGGATGAGCTTGAGCTTCGCCTCCGGCGTCGCCTCGGCGAGAAAGGAGTCGACACCGGATTCGGCGGCGATGGCGGCCGCGGTGAGCGGGTTGTCGCCCGTGATCATCACCGTCTTGATACCCATGCGGCGCAGCTCGCCAAAGCGCTCGCGGATCCCGCCTTTGACGATGTCCTTGAGCTCGATGATGCCGAGCACCCGCGGACCGTCGCTCACCAGCAGCGGCGTGCTGCCGCGCCGCGCGACCTCATCCACGGCCGTTTGCACGGGCCTGGGGAAGGCCTGTCCCAGCCGCTCGACCTGGCGGCGGATCGCGTCGGCTGCGCCCTTGCGGACCTGCCGGTCGCCGATGTCGACGCCGCTCATGCGGGTATGGGCCGAGAACGGCACGAAGATCGCATGCAGCGAGGCCAGGTCGCGCTCGCGCAGCCGGAAGCGCTGCTTGGCGAGCACCACGATGCTGCGCCCCTCGGGGGTCTCGTCCGCGAGCGAGGCGAGCTGCGCGGCGTCCGCGAGCTCCTCCTCGGTGACACCCGAGGCGGGAATGAACGCCGCTGCCTGCCGGTTGCCGAGCGTAATGGTGCCGGTCTTATCGAGCAGCAGCACGTCCACGTCACCCGCGGCCTCCACCGCGCGGCCGGATGTGGCGATCACGTTGGCCTGCATCATGCGGCTCATGCCCGCGACTCCGATCGCAGACAGCAGCCCGCCGATGGTCGTCGGAATCAGACACACCAGCAGTGCGATCAAGGCCGTGATCGTGATGGGGGTGCCGAGTTTGGCGACCATGACGCTGTAGAGCGAGTACGGCAGCAGCGTCGCGGTCGCAAACAGGAACACCAGCGTGAGGGCCACCAGCAGGATGGTGAGCGCGATCTCGTTGGGCGTCTTCTGCCGCGTGGCGCTCTCGACCATGGCGATCATGCGATCGATGAAGGTCTCGCCCGGGTTGGCCATGACGCGCACCACCAGCCAGTCCGAGAGCACGCGCGTCCCGCCGGTCACCGAGGAGAAATCGCCGCCGGACTCGCGGATGACGGGCGCGGACTCGCCGGTGATGGCACTCTCATCGACGGACGCCGCGCCGTCGATGACCTCGCCGTCACCGGGGATGAACTCGCCCGCCTCGACCAGCACGACGTCGCCCTTGCGCAGCAGGTCGCCGCGTACCCGCGACTGGCGGCTGCGGTCGCCCGGATCGGCGAGCTTGCGGGCCATCACATCCTGCTTCAGGCCGCGCAATGCCGCAGCCTGTGCCTTGCTGCGCCCCTCGGCGAGTGCCTCGGCGAAATTCGCGAACAGCACCGTGAACCACAGCCAGATGGCGACGTTCAGGATGAACCAGGCCGGCGCCTCGCCCCTGCCGCCGAGCGCCTGGATCCACAACACCGTGGTGAGGATGCTGCCGATATAGACGACGAACATCACCGGATTGCGCCACTGCACCCGCGGATCGAGCTTGCGGAAGGAATCGACTACGGCCGGCCACATGAGGGTGCGGTCGAACATCGACAGGCGCCGGCGCGTACCTCCCGGCGCCCGCGCAGCCGCCGGCACCTCGAGCGTGGCCGCCGCGGATGCGGTCGATCCCGCCGGAGCGGGACTGCGCGCGATTTCAACCATGTGAGCCACCCCAGAGCATCAGGTGTTCGACGATCGGCCCGAGAGCGAGAGCCGGAACGAACGTCAGCGCGCCGACCAGCAGCACCGTGCCGATCAGCAGCACGACGAACGTCGGTCCGTAAGTCACCATCGTGCCGGAAGTGACCGGCACGCGTTTCTTGGCCGCCAGCGAGCCGGCGATCGCCAGCACCGCCACCAGCGGCCAGAAACGGCCGAGCCACATCGCCAGCCCGAGCGCGGTGTTGTAGAAGACCGTGTTGGCGGAGATGCCGCCGAAAGCGCTGCCGTTGTTGTTGCTCGCCGAGACGAAGGCATAGAGGATCTCGCTGAAGCCGTGCGCTCCGGGGTTGCCGACGGCGGCCTGCCCGGCCGCCACACTCACCGCCACGCCCGTGCCGAGCAGCGCGATGAACGGCATCACGAGGATCGCGACCGCGCTCATCTTCATCTCGAAGGCTTCGATCTTCTTGCCGATGTATTCCGGCGTCCGGCCGATCATCAGACCCGCTATGAACACGCCCACGATCGCGAAAATCAGCATGGAATACAGTCCCGACCCGACGCCGCCCGGAATGACCTCGGCGAGCATCATGTTGAAGAGGGGCACGAAACCGCCGAGCGGAGTGAAGGAGTCGTGGGCGGAATTCACCGCGCCGGTCGAGGTGCCGGTCGCGACCGTGGCGAATACGGCCGTGGCCGCGATGCCGAAGCGCGCCTCCTTGCCTTCCATGTTGCCCCCGGGCTGCACCGCCGTCGGCGTCTGATCGACCCCGAGCCTGCCGATGAGCGGATTGCCGGCCTGCTCGCTCACCAGGCAGACGCCCATCAGTACGACGAGCAGGATCCCCATCGCCGCAAGCACCGCCCAGCCCTGGCGTGGGTCGCCGACCATGCGCCCGAAGGTATAGGTGAGCGCCGCGGGGATGAGCAGAATCGCCAGCATCTCGAGGAAGTTCGCCAACGGGTTCGGATTCTCGTAGGGATGGGCGGAGTTCGCGTTGAAGAATCCGCCGCCGTTGGTGCCGAGCTCCTTGATGGCCTCCTGGGAGGCTACCGGCCCCATGGGCAGGGTCTGCGTACGCGTGGTCGCGTTCTCCATCACCGGGTCGCCCCTGGCATCCCTGACCGGGTTGCCGGCGGCGTCGAGCTTCGGCTGCTGATACTGCAGCGTCTCGACGGTCGTCACGTCCTGGTAGGCGCTGAAGTTCTGCAGCACGCCCTGGCTCACCAGCAGCAGGGCCATGAGCGTCGCGAGCGGCAACAGCACGTAGAGCGTCGAGCGGGTCATGTCGACCCAGAAGTTGCCGATGGCCTGCGCGCCGTGGCGCGCAAACCCACGGATCAGGGCGACCGCCACCGCGATGCCGGTCGAGGCCGAGAGGAAATTCTGCACCGCGAGCCCGGCCATCTGGCTGAGGTAGCTCATGGTCGATTCGCCCGAGTACGCCTGCCAGTTCGTGTTGGTGATGAAGCTGATCGCCGTATTGAAGGCGGAGTCCGCTGAAACATTGGCGAAGTGCTGCGGGTTCAGCGGCAGCCACAGTTGCAGGCGCTGCAGCAGATAGACCGCGAGCGCGCCCAGGGTGTTGAATACGAGCAGCGCGACGGCGTAGCGCTTCCAGCCCATCTCGACGGCCGGATTGACCCCGCACAGCCGGTAAATCCACCGCTCGAGCGGGGCGCCGATGCGCAACGGCCAGATCGGCCGTCCCTCCATGACATTCGCCATGTACAGGCCGAGCGGCTTCACGCACAGCAGCACCACGGCGAGGTACGCGATCACCAGAATCGCCGATGCCGCGGTCATCAGAATTTCTCCGGCCGGAACATCGCGTACAGCAGGTATACGAACAGGCCGAGGGTGAGCAGACCGCTCACGAGGTAAATGGCGTTCATTCGATGCCTCCCAGCCGGGAGATTGCCGACGCCACCCAATGGGTCGCGGCGTACAGAGCCAGGATCACGACGACGAACACGATATCCATACGATCAGCCCTTCTGAGCAGCTCGCGCACGCCGGCGGCTGCGAGCCGATTACGCTAGCCGCCACCGGGTGAGATGGCTGTTAAGAAAACCCCCGGAGCCCCCGCTCGGGCGCATTCGCCAGCTGCGCCCGCAGCGCTGATCGTCCGGCAGGCGGAGGTTAGCGCGCCCGCAGCGGTGGATCTTAGAGTATTGCTGCCTATTGACACGCGTCCGCGAACGCCGCAGGAGGCGGCTGCGGGTTGAACTGTGACGTCTGCACTTTCACGATCGGCGGTTTTCGAGCGTGATAGGTACGTGTGCATCCTCTGTCTCGATCCTGTCACCAGGGGCCGGCATGCTTGGCGCTGAGCCGGCACCCTTGACGCGTGCCGCCGTGAGTCCGGCGTCCTGATGCAATCGAGTCTGCTCGCCGTCATTACGCTGCGCCGCGAGGTAGCGGCGCGCTACGCGCGCATCAACCGGCTGTGGCGCACGGCGCGCAACGCCTACCGCAGACTCCATGAGGCGCCGGTGCAGGACCTGATCGCTCTGCGCAACGCTGCGCAGCGGCTCGATCAGCTCGACCGGGGGCGCGCGGCGCTGCTGCGGGACCTGAAGGCGTTAGCCGATTAGCTCAGACCCGGCGGCCACCTAGGACGCGCGCCGGCAGCAGCACGATTGCCCGCAGCAGCTCGAATACCCCCTCGAGCGCAAGGCCCACCAGCCTGAAGGGCAGCAGCAGCAGCCACACCAGCGGGAACAGGATGAGTGCCGCCAGTGCCAGCGGCCAGCACACCACGAGCAGCAGCAGCCACAGCAGCAAAGCGATCATTTGACGATCCCCGGGTAACGGGCCACAGTCGCAGCGTACACCACATGACGAGCACGCGCGCATTCCAACCTGCCCCGGCACTCGCCCCCGGGGATCGCGTCGCGGTGATCGCGCCGGCGAGCGCCTTCGACCGCGCCTCCTTCGATGCCGGGCTCGCCCTGATCGCGGCGCGCTACGACGTACGGTACCAGCCCGCGATTTTCGAGCGCCACCGCTACCTGGCGGGCTCCGACCAGCGGCGCTGCGCCGAGCTTGCCGACGCCCTGCTCGACCCTGCGGTCAAGGGGGTGTTTTGCGCGCGGGGCGGCTACGGTGCGACCCGGCTGCTGCCCCGGCTGGCGGCGCTGTCGCCGACGCCGCCGAAGCCGCTGGTCGGCTTCTCGGACATCAGCGCGCTGCACCTGTGGCTGCAGCGCCTCGGTCGCATCAGCATCCACGGCCCGGTGCTGACGCAGCTGCCGTCGTTGCCGCCGGCGACGTGCGCGCGGCTGTTCGCGTTGCTCGAGTCGGCCTCGCCCGCGCCGCCGCTGCGCGCCACCGACACCTACGTGGCGGGGGTCGCCGAGGGCCCGCTGCTCGGCGGCAATCTCTCGATGGTGACGCGCGTGCTGGGTACGCCCTACATGCCGCCGCTCGACGGCGCGATCCTGCTGCTCGAGGACGTCGGGGAGCGGCCCTATCGGCTCGATCGCATGTGGACCCATCTGGGGCTCGCCGGCGTGTTCGACCGGATATGCGGCATTGCCCTCGGAATGTTCATCAACTGCGAGGAGCAGGACGCCGATTACAGCGCCGCCGACGTGTTGCGCGAGCTCGCGCTGGCTACCGGCCTGCCCTGCGCGGCTGGTTTCCCCGTCGGACACGGCACGCTCAACGACCCGGTGCCGCTCGGCGCGCGCGTGCGGCTCGATGCCGCGGCCGGCACCCTCACCTTTCTCGAGGGCGGCGTCGCGTGAGCGCAGCCGGCAAAAGGGGATCTTGGCCGATATGACTAATCGAGACGCCTGACGCCGAGCGCGAGCAGCGCCCCGCCGTCGCCGCGCTCGATGCTGAACTCGATCGGGCGGCAGCAGACTTCGCAATCCTCTATGAAGGCCGCATCCCCCGCGGTCATGTCGATGCGCGTCTCGAGCCGCTCCCCGCACCAGGGGCAGCGCACGGCGGCGAACTCCTCGGGAGCCAGCCCCGCGAACCGGTCCGTTCCCGGCTCGTACACCGGCTCGAGCCCGTAAAGGCGGTCGACGCTGTCGGGGTCGAGGCGTGCGATGCGCCCCTTCAGCGTCTCGAGCTCCGTGGCCTTGCGTCGGCTCATCGTGCGAGGATACGCCAATATGTGGAACGTCAATGCGACGCGGCTCCTCGCGCCCGCCGCGGCGGCTCTGGCGCTCGCCGGCTGCGCGGACACTCCAAAGGCCGAGGCACCCGCGGGCGTCATGCTGGCGGGGAACTGGAAGCTCGATCACGCCGCGAGCGATGACCCGCAGAAGGTGCTCGACAAGATGCGCGAGCAGGCGCGCAAGATCATTCAGCGCCAGACAGACGCCATGGCGCGCGCCGCCGGCGCTGGCGGGTCGGGGGGGCCCGGCGGGTCGGGCGGCGGCGTCCCGCCACTGCCGGACCAGAGTCCCACGCTCGGTGGGGACGAGCCCGGCCCGGGCGGCCCGCACGGCGGTCGCCGACGGGACCCGCTGCAGAACTCGCCCATGGCGCACGCCCTCTCCAAGGTAATCGCGCGCGGCGATTACCTTACGCTGCGCCAGTCGAGCGACGAGCTCCAGCTCGACTACGGCACCACGCAGCGCAGCTACACACCCGGAGCCCGCAGCGTGGTGTCCGCCGAGATGGGTGTTGCGGACCAGACCTCCGGCTGGGACGGACGGCAGTACCTCATCAAAATCAAGGCGCAGCTCGGTCCGAACATCATCGAGAGCTACGCTCTCTCGCCCGATGGCTCGCACCTCATCAACAAGGTGCACATCGGCCCGGCAGAGCTGCCGGCCATCGATCTCACGCGTATCTACGACCGCACCAATGAGACGGCACCGCGGGCGCCGCCCGCGCCCACGTCCGACTGAGCGTGCCGCGATCTCAAGCTGTGCCGTCGGATGCCGCGCTGGCGGTGTCGCTCGCCACTCTGGCGCTGTGGGCGAGTCCGGCGCAAGCCGCGCAAGCGGCCGCAAACCCTGCCAGCGAGGCACCGCTCGCCGAAATCGTCGTCGAGGGGCAGCACGAGGGCCCACGCATGTGGACCGTGCACCGCGGCGATCACGTGCTGTGGATCCTGGGGACGGTCACGCCCTTGCCGAAGAAAATGGTGTGGCAGCCACAGGCGGTGCGCGAAGTGCTGGCGCAGTCGCAGGAGGTCGTGCCGGCATGGCCCACCTACGGCATCGGCGCCAACCCGTTCACGGCGTTGCGGGTATTCATCCAGTGGCGCCGCATGCAGAAGCCCCCCGACCGGCTGCCGCTCAAGGAGACGCTGCCGCCAGCCCTCTACGCCCGCGTTGCCGCGCTCGAGGCGAAGTACGACCCGCACGACAGCCGCCTCGAGCAGCTGCGCCCGATGCTGGCGGCCGAGCGGCTCATGACGAGAGTGCTGGACGCCTCCGGTCTCGCGCTCCACAACGAAGTGCAAGCCACGGTGCTCAACCTGGCCCGTGAGCAGGGCGTACATATCCGGCAGGACAAGCTGAAGATCGACGATCCGGTGGACGTCTTGAAGGACGTGGGCGCGACACCGCTTTCAGCGGAGATCGCCTGTCTCGACGCGGTGGTCACGCGGCTCGAGACCGACCTGGGTCCGATGCAGGCGCGCGCGCGCGCCTGGGCGCTCGGCGACGTCGCGGCGCTGCGCCAGCTGCCGCACCCTGATGACCGGACGGCATGCATCGTGGCCGTCTCGACTTCGGACCGGGTGCGCAGCCTCATCGAGCGCGCCCAGAACGACTGGCTGCTGGTGGTCGAAGACAGTCTGGCGCGCAACCGCGGGACGCTCGCGGTGCAGTCCATGGACCGCCTGCTCGGCGAGCACGGCGCACTCGCGACGCTCAAGGCGCGCGGCTACGACGTCGAGGGACCGTGAAACGATCCGGCGCAGCCGGCAAAGGTCGCGC
Source organism: Gammaproteobacteria bacterium (assembly GCA_030039615.1). Classification (GTDB taxonomy): domain Bacteria; phylum Pseudomonadota; class Gammaproteobacteria; order Steroidobacterales; family Steroidobacteraceae; genus 13-2-20CM-66-19. Next base: position 8,572 of record JASHVF010000237.1, read on the forward strand.
CTCTTGCCGGCGGTCGACGGAGTAATGTCCGCCGAAATCGCCGCAGGCGAGTTCGGCCTAACTCACAAGCGCAAACGCCCAGGCGATCGCGATCTCCGCGAGCGCCACACCACCCGCCAGCCACTGCGGAACACGACCGAGCAGCCGCCTGCCCGCGCCGCTGGCAGCCGCCACGCCGAGCAGCACGCCGGAGCTGAAGCCCGCGAGGTGCGCCACGAGATCGGTGCCCTCACCCGCCGACCCCGTCCAGCCGAGCAGGATCACGCCCGCGACCAGCGGTCCCCAGCGGCGTCCCCAGTGCTGCGGAAGATGCGCTCGCTCGCGCCATGAGTAGGCTGACATGAGCCCCAAAGCCGTGAACACCGCGGTCGAAGCGCCGACGGCGCTGTGCTCGGGGGGGCCGCTCAGACCTTCGGAGAGATTGGCGAGTGCGGCGCCGGTTACGGTCAGGAACCAGGCGGTTCCGACGCCGAGCTGCCTGCCGGCGAGATAACCGAACCACACCCCGGCACCGAGATTGGCGGCCAGATGCGGTCCGTCGAGATGCAGGGTGAGCGCCGTCCAGGCCCGCCACCATTCGCCGGCCTGCACTCGCGCGCAGTCGAGCGTGCCGAGATCGAAGGCGTCGAGCCGCACGGCGCCGCTGCTCACCGCCCAGGCAACCACGAGCAAGGTCGCCGCGTAGGCGAGGCAGCCGGCCCAGGCGTAGGGGTGAAGGCGCGGCGGCGGCGGTGACGGCGGCGCGGCGCGATTCTCCGACTCGTACTGGGCAAGGTGGCGGGCCGCGTAGGCGGCGTCCTGCGCGTCCACCTGAACCAGGAACTCGCCGAGTCCGGACACCACTTCGCCCACCACTCCCACGGCGGTGAGCACCAGCAGCCGCTCTTCACAGGCGCGCCGGTGGCGCGAGCGAAACACGGTGACCGGGACGTCTCCGCTCATGCGGCCGCGGCCGTCCGGGCGTGTCGGCGCAGATGCGTCGCGTCGAACACCCGCCGCACCAGATCGCCGAGGGCTTCGTTCATCGCCTCGGTGGACTCCTTGAGGGCGTCCGGGTCCGGCAGGTAGTCGCTCACAACGTGGCGGTGCGACACCCATACGTGCAGCGGCGCCGGCACCACCTCGAATCCGCTGCTCATGAATTCGTGGGCGGCACGCCATTCGTGCCGGCTGCTCGTGACCAGCAGGATGCGTCGCACGCCAGCGGGCAGCAGCAGCCGCGATGCGAGCTGGGCGTCGGTGAAGGTGTCGTGCGAGTCGCCGATCACCCAGCGGGGCTCGATGCCGAAATCGCGCTCGAGCGTGGCGCGCATCGCGAGCGCCTCGAGCGGGCCGCCGGATATCAGCAGCGGCAGCCCCGTACGGCGCGCCACGTAGGCGCCGTAGCTCACCCGCTCGAGCAGCTCGGAGCCGGCGGCCGGCCCCTGGTACTCCGGCGCGATGCGTGCGGCTCCGCCACCGAGGGTGACGATCGCCTGGGCGCCGGCCGGCCGGGTCACATCGAGCGCCGGATAATGCTCGACGGCCCGGGAGAGCGACTCCGACACCACGGGCACGGACAGCATCCACAGCGTCACCAGGCTGGCGAGAATACAGGTCCAGCCCGCCCGGCGCGCCGCGGAGCTTGCCCCGCGGCGCAGCACCAGCCAGGCGCCGAGCCCCGCCAGCAACAGCAGTCCCGCGGGCGGCAGCAGCAGGGTTTTTGCGACTCTCTTCAGCAGAAAGAACATCGGTCCCGCCTTCAGATCCGGATCGCCTGCCAGGCACGCGAGCGCCAGCGCAGGTACAGCGTCGAACCTAACACCATGACATAAATCAGTACCGCCACCCAGCCGCCCACGGCGCCCCAGCCGAATTGCGGCAGGAAGTGCACCCAGCCCTGCCCCGGGGCGAACGTGAACGAATGCGCCAGCGGCACGAGCAGCAGCATCGACAGCGGCAATACCAGGGCCGCCGGAACGCGCACGTCGCCCGCGCCGCGCAGACAGAGGCTGCTGCCGAGATTCAGTCCGTCGAAGAACTGGTAGCCGGCGGCGAGCCACAGGAGCCTCAGTCCGAGCGCGACCGCGGTGGCGGAGTCGGCATCGTGCGCGCCGGCGAAGAACGGCAGCAGCCACGGTCCGCCGAGCGCGATCAGCAGGCCGATCGCTCCCATGTAGAGCGCCGCCATCAGGATCACGCGGTTGCCGACCGTGAGCGCCCAGTCGCGCGCACCCGCGCCGATCGACTGTCCGACGAGCGTGGTGCCGGCGCAGGCGATGCCGTAGCCCGGCATGTAAGCGAGCGAAGTGAGGATCGTGACGATCTGCGTGGCGGCGCCGCCCGCCGTGCCGAGCCGCGTCTGCATCATCTGGAAGATCGCGAAGCCCAGCAGGTCCGCGGCGGGCTGCAGGCCCATCGGCACTCCGAGCCGCAGCTGCTTGAGGAGCCTGCCCAAGTGCGGCCGCCAGGTGAGATGCGAGTGGTAGCGCTGGCGGTAGCCGGCGTCGAGGAAGATGGCGATCGCGAGGGCCAGCCCGAGCAGCTGCGCGGCGTTGGTGGCCCAGGCCGAGCCGGCGATACCCCAGCCGAGATGGAAGATGAACAGCTGGTTGAGCAGCGCGTTGGTTACGGTCGTCACCAGGGTAATGAGCAGCGTCACGCGCGGGCGCCCGGTGCCGTTGAAGAAGCCGATCATGGCCCAGACGGCCGCGCCGGCGGCCGCTCCGCCCACGCGCGGGTACCAGAAGGCGCCGGCGAGCTGCTCGATGCGTGGATCGAAGCCAAAGGGCGCGAACAACAGCCCGTGCGCCGCGCCCACCAGCACGAACAGCGGCAGCGCCGCGAGCATCGCCCACAGCGCCGTCCAGGTCGCCTGCGCCGCCTGGCTGTAGCGGCGCGCGCCGTAGGATTGGGCGACGATCGTCTGCACCGCGGTCCCGGCTCCGCCCAGCACCAGCACCACGACCACGACCAGCCATTGCACCGCGCCGACCGCCGCGAGCGCGGCGGTGGAGATGCGGCCGATGAACCACATGTCGGTCAGATTGAGGACGATCTGCACCGCGCTGTTGGCCATGAGCGGCAGTGCCAGCGCCAGCACCGCGCGCTGGTCGACGTGCGCATGGCCGGCGGCGTCGCTGCGCTGCGCCGGCAGACACGGAGCGGTACCCGTCGTGTGCGTCGGGGAATTCATGGCAACATCCCGAGGGATTCGTCATTCTCGCACATCGATCCGCAGCGACGAGACCGCCATGGCAACACGCAAAACCGCACCGGACGCGAAGCCGCGCACCGCAGCCCGCCGCCGTGGAAAGCTGGCGCCCGCAACCAGCGCGCGCGGGCTCGACGCCGCCGAAGTGGTGGC
>JASHVF010000028.1 GCA_030039615.1 Gammaproteobacteria bacterium
GCGGTTGCGCACCGGCGGGCGGCGCGCGCGCTCGCCGGCGATCAGCGCATCCACCGCCTGAAGCTTGTGCAGCGCCGGCCAGCCGGCATAGCTCTTGCGCCAGGCCGATTTCGGCGCGAGCCACACCGCGAAGGTTTCGGCAAAATCCTCCGTGGGATGCGCCTGTGCATACCACTCGCCGAGGTGGTGCACGTAGCGGCGGCTGCCGGCGCGCGCGCGGTAGCGCGCCGGGTAGGGCAGCGAGGCGGGCCCGAACGCCTCGCGCCAGCGCTTGCGGCGGCGCAGCCGGTAGGCATTGTCGATCGCATGGCCGGTCTCATGGCGCAGGATCCGCAGCGCGAGGCGCGAGTCCCCGCCCTCCGCCTCGTGCATGATGCGGCGCTCGAGCCGCTCGAGCCGCGGGTGCGCGAGATAGAAAGGCACCGCAAAACCCGGGACACCGTCGGGGGAGAACCACTCCTCCGACAGCCACACGTGCGGCCGGAACCTGAGGCCGCGCCGCCCGAGCTCGGCGTACAGGCGCTTGAGTTGCGCGGCGAGCGGTGAGCGCTCGATCGTGAGCTGCAGGTCGCAGAAACGCAGCCGCAGCAGCTCCTCGTCGCTGAGCCGCGCCCACGGACGCGGCGGGCGACGCGAGCGCGCGGCGGATGGGTGGCGGCCGTCTGCGCGGGTCGAAGACATACGTGGAGCGCGCAGCTTAGCCGAAGGCCGCCGGAGCTGTCTCCAGCGGCCGGCGCGAAATTTCACTCGGCCAGATCGATGAGCGCGTGTGCCAGCAGGCGGTCGGCGAAGCCTGCGATCAACTGCTGCTGCATCAGGCTGTTGCGCCACAAAGTGGGGATGGCACCTTGAGTGTAGTGAGCCCCGGCGAGCGCCCCGGTGACGGCACCGATGACGTCCGAGTTGCCGCCCAGGTTGGCCGCGGCGAGCACCGCATCACGAAAACTGCTGGTGCGCGCGAAGACATCGAGTGCGGCCGCGAGCGCCGCCGGGGCGCTGGCGCCCGCTTCGGTCGCTGCCGACCGGGCCGCAGTCGCCGCTCCCGGGGCAGCCCCCGCCGTGAGAATCGCGCCACGGGCCTGACCCGCGAGCGCTGCGTGCAGTGCGAGCGCCAGCGCGTGGCAGGCACTGAGCGCGCCCGGGGCCTGGTTGGTGGTGCGCGCCGCCTCGGCGGCCTGCTGCGCGGCGAGCCCGGCGTCGGCGAAGAAGAACATGACAACCGGCGCCACCCGCGACAGGACCGCGGGATCGAGAGCCTCCGGGTCGTGCGAGCCCGAGAATGCCTGCCCGCGCCACTGCGCCTTGGCGAGCGCCCGGGCCGTGCCGGCGGTGATGCCGACGCACTGGCCGGTGGCCGAAAGGTAGCCCTGCTGCTGCCAGCGCGTGAAGCGCGCCACCTGGTCACGGGCGTCGAAGCCGTCGCACTCGAGCAGACTCTCGGCCAGGCACAGCGCCATCGCCGTGTCGTCGCTCCAGGCCCCGCGTGGCAGGTCGAAGGGGCCGCCCCCGAGCAGATCGCCGACCGGGGCGAAACGGCCCGGGCGGCGATACTGGGTCGCGGCCGCGACCGCATCGCCGATCGCGAGCCCGAGCAGTGCGCCGAGGAAGCGCTCACGCAAACCGCGGGCCACCGCGAGCGTCGCGGGCTCGAGCAGCGGGTCGGCTTCCGCGGCGGCCGGCATCCCCCAGCCACGCACGTACCGGAGCTGCTCCTCGGTCTCCGGGATCGACGGCCAGACCGCCGCGCGCGCGCTCTGACCCCACAGCCGGTTGAGCTCATCGAGCGCGGCCTGCCCGGGGAGGCCGCGGGCGACCAGCAGGCACCCGGCCACGGTACCCGTGCGGCCGATCCCTGCGCGGCAGTGCAGATACACCGCACGCGGCCCTGCGAGCGCCTGCTGCAGGTGCTCAAGCGTCGCGGCCATGTGCTCGCGCAGCTGCGGCACGCCGTGGTCGGGGATCGACCTTCGCAGGTAGCTGACGCCGGGCGGCAGCTCACGATCGTAGGGTTGCAGCTCGCCCTCCTCCGTGAGATCGATGAAGCAGCCGACGCCCGCCTCGATCAGCCGCGCGAGTCGCTCACGCGTCGTCGCGGGGCTCGGAGCGCCGGGATATTCGCCGGCCAGGAGCTTTCCGGGGAGCACCCAGTAGGAGTTGGCGAGCGGCAACGCCAACGCGGGCGAAGTCGCTTGCATCGCCACCTCAGGCGCGCACGGGTTGCGCGGCGAGCTGCCTCTCGAGCGTGTCCTCGTCGCGCTCGCTCATCGGCGGCAGGCGCCGCAGGTCGAGGCCCGCGAAGTCGAAATGGCGCGGGTCGGCGAGGTGCTCGAGCTCGACGTTGCGCAGCGCCCGGAAGATCGTCTCGGTGCGGCCCGGGAACTCGCGCTCCCATCCGGCCAGCATCTTCTTCACGGCGAGGCGCTGCAGGTTCTCCTGCGAGCCGCACAGCGTGCAGGGGATGAGCGGAAAGGCGCGGCCGCGTGCGTAGCGTGCGATGTCGTGCTCGGCCACGTAGGCGAGCGGGCGGATCACCACGTGGCGGCCGTCATCGGAGAGCAGCTTGGGCGCCATTGCCTTCAGCCGTCCGCCGAAGAACAGATTGAGGAACAGCGTCTCGACGATGTCGTCGCGGTGATGACCGAGGGCGATCTTGCTGATGCCGTGGCGGGCGGCAAAGGCATAGAGCGCGCCGCGCCGCAGCCGCGAGCACAGGCCGCAGAGCGTGCCTCCCTCAGGCACCACGCGCTTCACGACGCTGTAGGTGTCCTGCTCGATGACGTGGTA
>JASHVF010000238.1 GCA_030039615.1 Gammaproteobacteria bacterium
GGCGTGAGCATAACAGCTGCGGCACGCGGGCCCAGGGAGGTTGCGGCGATGACGGCTCCTCATCCTGGCATCGGCGACTGGTATCGCTTGAATGGCGGCCAGCTGTTCGAGGTCGTGGCCGTCGATGACGACGACGGCACCATCGAGATCCAGTACTTCGACGGCACCGTCGAGGAGATGGATGTCGAGGACTGGGAAGCCCAGTGGGACGAGGGCGGCCTCGAAGCCGCCGAGGCGCCCGAGGACTGGAGCGGGTCGGTCGACGTCGAGGGAAACGACGACGGCGCCCGCAGCGCGGACAGCCTCGGCGAGGACCGCGACCTGCGCATGAGCCCGCTCGACGGCATCGATCTGTTCGAGTAGTGCTTCCTATTCGCTAAGCGCCGCCAGCGCCTCAATATTCACCCCGTCCGCCAGCATCACGTAGCCGCTCACCACCTCGAGCGGTACCGGCGTGAGCGAGCGCCCGGCGCACGGACCCGCCACGCAGTAGCCGGTGAGCTTCTCGAACAGTGCGCCGTGCGATGAGCACAGGATGAGCGTGCCGTCGGGAGTGCAGAACCGTTCCGGCAGCAGATTGAGCGGGTGGCCGGCGTGCGGACAGCGGTTCACGTAAGCGCGCAGCTGCGCGCCGGCGCGCACCACGAAGCCGCGCAGCGGCCAGTCGCCGCCGCCGATGGTGAAGGCGCGCGCGCCTTCGGGGCCGAGCTCCGAGTCGCGGCACACGATCCGCTCGAGGTCGATCACGCCGGCGCCTGCGGCGGGCGGTCGAGCGCGACGATGTGGCGGCGGTTGAGCCACACCATCGCAATCCCGGGCAGCCCGAGCGCGAAGCTCACCACGAAGTACACCAGCCAGCCGCCGTGATCGGCGACCCAGCCGGCGGGGTAACCGAGGCTGTAGCGCGGTAGCAGCGCCAGCACCGACAGCATGGCGTACTGAAAGGCGCTGTAACGGCGATCGCACATCGCCATGATGAGCGCCACCAGCGCGATGTTGCCCATCGCGGCCGCCAGGTGCTCGACCAGGACGGCGAGCGCCATGAGGACATAGCTCTTGCCGGCGAGCGCCATCAGGCAGTAGAGCAGATTGCTCAAGGCCTGCAGCACGCCGAAGGCCAGCATCGAGCGCAGCAGCCCGAGGCGCACCATGGCCATGCCGCCGAGCACCACGCCGGCGAGCGAGCCGAAGGTGAACAGCGGCTTGACCAGCGCGCCGATCTCGCTCTTGGAAAAGCCCACGTCCATCACGAACGGCGTAAACAGCTTGTTGGCGAAGGCATCGCCTATCTTGAACAACAGCACCACGCCGATGAGCGCCACCGCGTTGGGCGTGGCGAGCAGCTCCCGCAGCGGCTCGATCACCGACTCGGCGAGGGTGCGCGGCCGGTAGCTGCTGTGCGAGGCGGGCGAGAGCACGGTCACCGCACAGAACAGCAGCATCGCGAGCGCCAGCACCAGGAAGGCCGCGCGCCAGCCGAGATAGTCCGCGATGATGAGCGCCGCCGCGAGCGCGAGGTACGAGAACAGGCGGTAACCGAGATTGGTGGCGGCCGCGGCCGGGCCGCGCTCCTCGGGGAGCGAGATGTCGGTGCGCCAGGCATCGATGGCGATGTCCTGGGTGGCGGAAAAGAACACGATCGCCGCCGCGCAGACGGTGAAGGGGGTCAGCGCGTGCCTGGGATCCTGCAGCGCGAACACTCCGAGCATGGCGGCCAGCGCCGCCTGCATGGCGAGTATCCAGCCGCGGCGGCGCCCGAGGAAGGGCAGCGGATAGCGGTCGATGAGCGGCGCCCAGAGGAACTTGAGCAGGTACGGCAGCGCCACGTAGGACATGAGGCCGATGGTGGTGTTGGTAGCGCCGGCGTCCTTGAGCCACGCCTGCACGGCGCCTTCGGTCAGCTGGTTGGGAAAGCCGGAGGAGGCCGCGAGGGCTGCGATCGCCAGCATCTTGGGAGTGGCGAGCACGCGCAGCAGCGAGCGAGCGCCGCCTGCCGCGGCCGCGCTCAAAGCTCGTAGTCCATGATGAGCGGCGCGTGATCGGAGAAGCGCTGCTCCTTGTATATGGAAGCGCGGCGCGCCTTGCCGGCGAGCGCGCCGCTCACCACCTGGTAGTCGATGCGCCAGCCGACGTTGTTGGCCCGCGCCTGCCCGCGGTTCGACCACCAGGTGTAGTGGTGCGGCCCGGGGCGCACCTCGCGAAAGGCGTCCACGTAGCCGGCCGGGCCGAACACGGTGTCGAGCCAGGCGCGCTCCTCGGGCAGGAAGCCGGAGTTCCTCTGGTTCGAGCGCCAGTTCCGCAGATCGATGGCGCGGTGCGCGATGTTCCAGTCTCCGCTCAGGATGCAGCGCCGGCGCGCGCGCCTGAGGCGCGCCAGCTGCGGCGTGAAGGCCTCCAGGAAGCGGAACTTGGACGCCTGGCGCTCGGGGCCCGCCGAGCCCGACGGCAGGTAGAGCGACACCACCGACAGGTCACCGATACGCGCCTCGAGGTAGCGGCCCTCACGGTCGAACTCCGCGACTCCGAAGCCGTGGACGACGCGGTCGAGCGCATGGCGGCTATAGAGCGCGACGCCGGCGTAGCCCTTGCGCTCGGCGTCGCAGAAATAGCTCTGGTAGCCGGGCAGTTGCACGTCGTGACCGGCGAGCTGCTCCGGCCGGCAGCGCGTCTCCTGCAGGCAGATGAAATCCGCCCGCTGCCGGCGCAGCCAGCGGAACAGGCCCTTGGCCGCCGCCGAGCGGATGCCGCAGACGTTGACGGTGATGACGCGCATCACAAGAATGATATGACATGCAGGATTACCAGCTCACCTTCATCGAGCTCGCGCTCAGACGCGAGGCGTTGCGCTTCGGGCAGTTTCGCCTCAAGTCGGGGCGCGACAGCCCGTACTTCTTCAACGCGGGACTGTTCAGCGACGGCGAGGCGGCGGCGCTCCTCGGGCGCTGCTACGCGGCCGCCATCGTGCGCTCGAACCTCGGCTTCGACATGATCTTCGGCCCGGCCTACAAGGGCATCCCGCTCGCGACCGCCACCGTGGTCGCGCTCGCCACCCATCATGGGCGCAGCGTCCCCTATGCCTACAACCGCAAGGAGGCCAAGGACCACGGCGAGGGGGGCCTGGTGGTCGGCGCCGCACTGCACGGCCGCGTGCTGATCGTCGACGACGTGATCACCGCGGGGACGGCGGTGCGCGAGTCGCTCGATCTGATCCGACACGCGGGCGCCGAGCCGGTCGGGGTCGCGCTCGCGCTCGATCGCGAGGAGCGCGGCCAGGGGGACCTGAGCGCGGTGCAGGAGCTCGAGCGCGACGCGGGCCTCAAATGTGTGAGCATCGTCACACTCTCCGATCTGATCGAGGCGTTGTCGCGCCCGGCCGGCGGCCTCGAGCCGATAAGCGCCGCACAACTTGCAGCTCTGAACGCCTATCGGGCGCGTTACGGCGCGCGCTGAGTCTTGCCAGCGCGGCGCGCGCGGCCGAAGATAGCCCTATGTCGGTGAGAACAGCTCGCATCACGGGAATCGCGTGCCTCGCGGCCGCGGCACTCGCCGCCGGCGCCGCGCTCGCCGCGCCGACCACGCAGTCGGGTACCGGCAAGACCACCTATCGCTGGGTCGATGACCAGGGCGTGGTGCACTACGGCGACACGATCCCGGCGCAGTACGCCGGCGACCGCGAGGTCATGAACCCCCAGGGCGTGCCGGTCCAGCACCTCGAAGGCCAGAAGAGCCCCGACCAGCTCGCGGTCGAGGCGCGCGACCGCGCCGCCGAAATCAAGCAGAAGCAGCACGACAGCTTTCTGGTCACGACCTACACCTCGGTGAAGGACATCGAAGCGCTACGCGACGCCCGGCTCGATCAGCTGAAGGGGCAGCGGGCCGCCTCCGAGCAGTACATGGACAGCCTGCGTGTGCGGCTCGCCAGCCTGCAGACGCGCGCCATGAGCTTCCAACCCTACAGCCTCCGGACCGATGCGCGGCGCATGCCCG
>JASHVF010000239.1 GCA_030039615.1 Gammaproteobacteria bacterium
GGTGCGGCGCGGCGCCTACATCGCGCCCGATGTGGTGCTCATGCCGAGCTACGTCAACATCGGCGCCTACGTCGGCGCCGGCACCATGGTGGACACCTGGGCCACGGTCGGCTCGTGCGCCCAGATCGGGCGCAACGTGCATCTCTCGGGCGGCGTCGGCATCGGCGGCGTGCTCGAGCCACTGCAGGCGAGCCCGACGATCATCGAGGACGACTGCTTCATCGGCGCGCGCTCCGAGGTGGTGGAAGGCGTGGTGGTCGAAGCGGGCTCGGTGATCTCCATGGGGGTGTTCCTCGGCCGGAGCACCCGCATCTACGACCGCACTTCCGGCGCCATCCTGCAGGGGCGCGTGCCGGCAGGCTCAGTGGTGGTGTCGGGGACGCTGCCGGCGCAGGACGGCAGCCACAGCCTCTACTGCGCGGTGATCGTCAAGCGCGTCGATGCGCAGACGCGCGCCAAGACCAGCATCAACGAGCTGCTGCGCAGCGCGCAGTAACGCGGCGCGCCGCCCGCGCGGCTCAGGGCAGCCGTCGCACCGCCGGCGGCTGCCAGCTGCCATCGATGATCGAGGGGCCGTGCTCCCTCGGCCAGTACATCCGCAGCGTGAGGTTGAAGTCGCCGGCGGCCGCGGGCAGCCAGTTGGCCTCGCGATCCTTGCCGGGCGAGTCGCGCTGCACGTAGATATCGATCGAGCCGTCGGCGTTGCGCGCGAGCGGCATCCAGCTGCTGACGGCGTAGCGGTCGATCGGGTTGGCGACGAAGAACGACTGCGGGTCGTAGAGCGTCACCGACCAGAAAGCCCTGACGGGCGGGCTCTGTCCCTGGTCGAAGTGCAGCGTGTAACGGTTGGCGCCGTTGAGCTGGCGGCCGTCGCCGTCGACGAAGGTGGTCGGATAGATCGCATCCGCCGGCAAATTGGCTCCGAAGGCAATCAGCGCAATCACGGCGCGCACGCCATAGTCACTGCCGTAGTTTCCGAGGTTCATGGGCGGCATGCGCCAGCCGTTCACGCCCTTGCCCGCCTCCTGGGCCCGCTGCCTGAGCTGCGCGAGCGCCACCTGCACCGACCTCTCGAGCCCGGCGGCGACCGCCGGATCGAGCGTCGCGGGATCGAACCTCGCCCCTGGAACGACCCCGATCTGCGCCAGGCGGGCGAGCAGCGGCGCCTCGGCCGCCGGCGGCGGATTCGCCTGGAGCAGCCGCGCCAGCGTGTTGAAATACTCCGCCGCGCTCATGTGCTCGAGCTGCTCGACCGGCGGGGTCTGCGAGTCGAGGTCGCGGGCGGCGGGGCCCGCCGCCGGCGGGCTGTACGGTTTGCCGAAGGCTGAGAGCGGCACCAGCCGGTAGCCGTCCTGCAGCGCGTGGACCGCCTCGTAGTCCGACGGCCCGTTGGTCTGCGTGCGGCCGAGGATCCACGCGATGTTGGTAGGTGACTCGAGTTTCCCCACACCCGCGGGCAACGTGCCGCTCCAGCCGGGCCCGGTGATCGCGAAGCGCCGCGCCTGAGTCCCCGTGGTGCGCGCGCCGGGCGATGCAAACACGTTGGTCCAGGCATCCATGATCGGCATCAGGTAATAGCGGCCGTGGGTGTCGGGGAGCGACAGCACCAGGGGCTCGCGCGACAGATCGAGGAACGCCGAGGAGTAGAGCGTGTCGACGTTGGCGCGCACCACCAGCTTGAAGGCGGCGGTGGGGAATTTCCGCATGTGTGCGAACTGGTTCACCGGCACCGCGCGGGTGGCGCTGCGCATCGTGAGGTCCATGATCACGAGCGGCAGGCCGTAGATCACGGCACGCACACCGGCCTCGAGCGCGGCTGTTTGCTTCGCTGCCGCGAGCTCGGGCGCTGCAGCCGGCCCAGGCGGCGCGGCTGCCGGTTGCGCGCCCCCTGCAGCTGCAGCGCCGCGGACCGACAGGATCGCCGTGAGGAGGAGCACTCGCAGGGCGCGGTTGTGAATCATGGCTCCCCCTGAATCGAGCGCCGGCTGGCTCAGGCCACCTTGCCACGTACCGACACGCGTCCGCTGGACCCGGGCCGGCGCACCACCGTGGCAAGCATGGGATCGAGCCGCCGCTTCGCCAGGCTCGCGAAGTCGCGTTCCAACTCGCGGTAATTCCTGATCAGCGCCTCGCCGAATTCGGTGACCAGCATCCCGCCGCCGTCCCTGCCGCCGGTGCTCGAGAGCGTCACCGGCTCGCGGAAAGTCTGCCGCAGGCTCTCGATGAGCAGCCAGGCGCGGCGGTAGCTCATGCCGACGTTGCGCGCGCCCTGCGACAGCGAGCCGCTGGCGCGGATCGCCTCGAGCAGCGAGATCTTTCCCGGCCCCACGCTGGAATGCTCCGCGAAGTCGATGCGGAAGCGAACGACGGGACCACTCATGCGGGGCTCCTCCTGGCGGCAATCATAGCGAAGCGCCCCACGCTACTCACCGCCCGCGGTATTTTGCGGCGCGATCGACCCGTGTTATATATGCATGGATATAACGCTTCACGAACGCTTCAGTCTCGTAACCGTTCCAGGGGAATCTGCCATGCACTCTGTCCGGTGGTGCGCCCTCGCGGCGCTTGCGGCAACTTTCGCTTTGAGTCAGACGGTCCATGCCGCCGATGTTCCCGGCCCCACGCCGGCGGCGGCCCCCGTCGCGTCGGACTCTGCCGGCTGCACCAGTACGCACGAGTTCTTCGCCACGTCCTGCCCCCTGAGCTGGTACGGCGTGACTCTCTACGGCGCAGTCGACGTCGGCGTCGGCTGGGTGAGCCACGGCCTGCCGGAGAACGCCTATAACTACGAGGGCGAGTCGCTCGTCAACCGCAACGGCAATCGCTCCGAGTTCCTGCTCGCGCCCAACAACCTGTCGCAGAGTGGCCTTGGCATCAGGATCAAGGAAGAGTTCCTGCCCGACTGGTATGTCGTCGGGAACGCCTCCACCGGCATCAATCCCCAGTCCGGGCAGCTCGCCAACATGGCGGCCACCAACACCGCCAACGCCGGGTTGCCGCGCGGCAGCTATTCCTTCGTCGGCGACGGCGCGCGCGCCGGCCAGACTTTCAACGACGAGTTCTACGGCGGCGTGTCGTCCAGGGAGCTCGGCACACTCACCTTCGGGCGTCAGCGGGCACTCGGTACCGACGCCATGCTTCTCTACGACCCGGCGAGCGGCGCCTACTCCTTCTCGTTCATCGGCTACAGCGGCCTGATGGCGGGCGGCGGCGA
>JASHVF010000240.1 GCA_030039615.1 Gammaproteobacteria bacterium
TGCGCCCTCGAACATCACGGCCATGCGGGTGATGCTGCCACCCGTTTGAGGCCGCAGCCCCGCGGGCATCGAATCGCTCAGAACTTCACCATCACGCCGGCGCCCCACACGACCTCGCGCTTGACGAGATCGGGGTACCAGATGCCGCCCTCGGTGGCGCAGCTGTCGGCGCCGATGATGCTGCCGTTGTTGCAGACATAGCTCGACGGCGCGCCGGTGTTGCCGGTCGGGGGCGTGACGCCGCCGGGACCGGCCCAGTAGGGCACGTCCGAGTGGCGGAAGGTCGCTTCCGTCCACCAGGTGATCCAGGGCCTGGGCATGTACTGGAAGTTGAGCTGTGTATCCCACTGATAGAGCTTCTGGCCCGGATTCTCGGTGAAGTACGGCGAGCCGCTCGCCGCGGTCGCGCCATTGATCGGCGGCATGAGCGCCAGGTAGCGGCCGGGATTGTTCATGAAGCCGCCGCCGAGCGTCACCGCGTAGACGTCGTGACTGAACCAGGTACGGTCGTAGAGCATCATGCCGAAGAAGTTGGCCTTGTTGGGGCCGTGCGAGCAATAGACGCCGCCGCCGTACTCGCAGCCGAGATCGGCCGTGAAGGACAGAGCCTTCTTGGAGATGCCGAGCGGACCCCCCTGCTGCGGGTCGTAGTACCTCCACAGCACGCTGTCGTCCTCGTGCACGCGCGTCACATGCGCATAGTTGATGTAAGGCGCAGAGGGATTTGGCAGTCCGATGTCGGCGTTGGGATTGCCGCCGTTGTTCGGCACGCCGTTGCCGCTCGTCAGGTTGTCCTCGCCGATCGAGTAGCTGTTGAACACGAGCTTGAGCGCCTCGTTCGGGATCCAGAGGATCTGCCCGCCGACGCCCGGGTGATTGTTGTATTTGGCGTAGGACTGCCAGCCGTTGATGAGCCACGGCTCGATCTTGAGCGTCTGCGTCGGGAACCATTGCACGCGCAGCCCGTTGAAGAACCACGGCGTGTTGGACGATACGAAGGACGGCTGATAGGTCCAGTTGTCGAAGTTGTAGTAGCTGAAGAGCCCGATGTATGAGAGGAAGATCCCGGCGTCGACGTTGAGGCCGTGGTTCACGTCCCAGTGGTAGCCCGCGTTCGCCTCCGACAGGTATTTGTAGGCGCCCTCGAGATCCCACTCGCCGACGCCGAGACTCGCGTCATTGCGCGGAGTGGTTACCGCGTAGAGTCCCATCATCGAGAGGAAGCGCGCCTGCACGCCCTCCCAGTGAAAATTGCCGCCGAGGCTCACCTGCTCGAGCTGGAACTCACCGGAACGGAATTCCTCGGTGGAGCCCACGATCGTGTGGTCGACCGGGTTGTTGAAATCCTGCAGGTAGTTCACGTCGAAGCGCACTTCGGGCGTGAACAGCCGGGTGTCGAAGATCGGCGTGGAGTTGCGCGTAGTGCCGTTCATCCAGCCCAGATCTCCGACCGCGAACGGCGTCTGTGTGTCGACCGCCGGACCCGGCGCGGGGGCCTGCAGCGCCTCGGGAACGACCGCAGCGATCGCCGCCGCGGACGGGGCGGGCGCAGCCGTGCCGGCCACCGCCGCGGCCGGGGCCGCGGCGGCTGCGGGCGCCGGCAGGGTGAGATTCATGACGATGTCGTGACGGGTCGCCTGGCCTGCGACCACCGCGAGTGCCGGCACATTGACGGTGGGGGCGCCGGCAGCCTGTGCGCTGACGCTCCACAAGCCCGGCGGCAAGTCGCCGAATGAGAAGACGCCGTCGCTGCCGGAGATCGTGGCGCGGATCGCGCCGCCGTCGGCGCGCAACGCCATCACCGTGGCGTGTGCCACGGGAACGCCGGCCGCGGTCGTGACCGACCCGACGATCGCTCCCACGCTCGGCTCGGCCGAGCGCGCCGGTGGCAATGCCAGGCCGAGGACGAGCACGCCAAGCAGAACTCGCCAATGATGCATGTTCTCGAACACCTTGATTCAAGGATCGCCGCAGCGGACGGGCGCCGACGTCAGGAAAGATACGTATTTTGCCCGCGCGCCCTGTGATGAGGGCGTGAGGAATCGAGCCGCCTCAGCCACGCGCGCTCATCACCCGGGCGAGGCCGCCGGTACGCAGCCCATCGTTGCGCTCGCGAAAGAAGCGCGCGTTGAGCTCCTCGGGGCCGAGATCCTCGAGCTCACTGAATCCGAGCGCCCGCAGCTCGTCGTGAAGCTCGCGCGGCTCGAAGAAGCTCCGCCAGGGCTCGCCGGCGGCGGCGACGCGCTGCATGAGCGCACGCACCGCCAGGCGCCGCAGCAGGCCGAGGCTTGCCGGCGGCACCGCGTAGTCGAACACGACGCCGCTGCCGCGCGGCAGGCGGGCGACGAAGCCCAGCGTCCCCATGATCGCGGCGCGGCTCAGGTACATGGAGACGCCGAGCCAGGAGAAGAAGGACGGCTCGTCGGCACGGAACCCGGCGCTCGCGAGCCGCTCCGCCAGGCGCTCGCTCTCGAAGTCCAGCGGCACGAAGCTCAGCGACTGTGGCAGAGCGATCCGGGCGGCCTCGAGCTGGCGACGCTTCCACGCCTGCGTCGCCGGATGGTCGACCTCGAACACCCGCAGCAGCTGCGCCGGGTACGGATTGCGATACGCGAAGGTATCGAGCCCGGCGCCGAGCACGACGTACTGGCGCACACCGCCTCGCACGGCGGCAGCGAGCGCATCCTCGGCCACGCGGCTGCGCGCCACGAGGAAGGCGCGCAGATAGCGCGCCAGCGGAACCCTGAAGCGCAGCGGTGCGCCCCGGATCCTGGCCGCGCCCGCGGCGCCGACGATCGCGAGCGCTACCGCGTCCTCGAGCACGCGCGGCACATCGAGGATCTGGTGCGCGGCGCGGCTCAGGGCCACCTGGTAGGCGGTGCGGCTCGGGCGATCCTGCATGCGTGGAAAACTATACACCGCCGCTCGGCGGCGCCGGCCCCCTTGACAGACCCGCGACCTCCGGCCGATGTTGGCGTCGTGAGCACCCATGCCGGAGTTTCGCCGCTCGTCATGATGAGCGCGCTGGAGCTGGTGCGTGCAATCCGCACGCGTGCGGTGTCCTGCGCCGAGGTGATGGCGACCTTCCTCGATCACATCGGGCACGTCAATCCCAGGGTGAACGCGCTGGTGTCGCTGCAGGATGCGGATGCCCTGATGCAGCAGGCGCGCGTCCGCGATGCGCAACTCGCGCGCGGCGAGTACCTCGGGCGCATGCACGGATTGCCGCACGCGGTGAAGGACCTGGCCCTTACCGCGGGTATCCGCACCACGCGCGGCTCGCCGCTTCTCGATGCGATTCCGGCGCAGGATGCGATCCTCGTCGAGCGGCTGAAAAGCCACGGAGCGATCCTCATCGGCAAGAGCAACACCGCCGAGCTCGGTCTCGGATCTCAGACCTACAACCCGGTGTTCGGCACCACGCTGAACGCCTATCATCCTGGCAGGACGGCCGGCGGCAGCAGCGGCGGCGCCGCGGTGGCGCTGGCACTGCGGATGGTGCCGCTGGCGGACGGCAGCGACATGATGGGCTCGCTGCGCAATCCGGCCGCCTATAACAACGTATTCGGATTCCGCCCGTCCTATGGCTGCGTCCCCTGCGCCGGCGAGGAGCTGTTCCTCGATCAACTCTCGGTGTGGGGCGCCATGGGCCGCAGCGTCGCCGACGTCGCGCTGCTGATGAGCGTCATCGCCGGGCCGGACCCACGGGCGCCGCTCGCCGGCGGCGCGGAACCGGCCGAGTTTCTGCAGCCCCTCGAGCGCAGCTTCGCGGGCGTGCGGCTCGGCTGGCTCGGCGACCTCGGCGGCTACCTGCCGCTCGAGCCCGGGATCCTGGAGTTGTGCCGGCAGGCCTGCGCGATCTTCGAGTCACTCGGCTGCAGCATCGAGGAAGCGACTCTGCCGATCGCTCCCGCCGAGCTGTGGGAGGCGTGGCGGACGCTGCGCCACTGGCTCGTGGCCGGGGAGCTCGAGCCCTTATATAAGGAGCCGGTCGCGCGGGCGCGCCTGAAGCCCGAGGCGCGCTGGGAGGTCGAAAACGCCCTCAAGTTGAGCGCGCTCGATGTCTATCGCGCCTCCGTCGTCCGCTCGCGCTGGTATGCCGCCGCCAGGGTGCTGTTCGAGCGCTACGACTACCTGCTGCTGCCGAGTGCGCAGCTGTTCCCGTTCGATGCGAGCCTGCAGTGGCCGCGCGCGATCAACGGCGTCGCGATGGACACCTATCACCGCTGGATGGAGGTGGTGGTCGCGGCGAGCCTGCTCGCCGGGCCGGTGCTCAACGTGCCGGTCGGATTCGGTGCGCAGGATCTGCCGATGGGGATGCAGATCATCGGCCGTCGCCATGCGGACGTCGGCGTGCTGCAGCTCGGCCACGCCTATGATCGGGAAACGGGTTGGGTCCAGACCCGCCTGCCGGCACTGCTCGCTTAGCGCCTAGAATCCGGGCGGGCGCTCCTCCGCCACGGCGAAACTCCTCTCGAGCGCCAGCCCCACGCGCGCGATCGTGCCCTCATCGAACCAGCGACCGACGAGCGTCACGCCGTGCGGCACGCGGCGCGGCGGCTGGAACTTCGGCAGCGGACGCGCCGCATCGGGCGCCCAGTCGCTGCGCGCCGCGGCGACCTCGACGAACCCCGTGCGCAGCGTGAGCGAAGGCAGCCCGGTGAAGTTGCCGATGGTGAGCATCTCGTCGCGCAGCGATGGCACCAGCAGCAGGTCGACGCCGGCCATGAGCTTCTGCATCTCCTGCGCCACGGCGCGCCGCAAGCGGTCCGCCTGCACGAAATCCACTGCAGAAATGAAACGCGCTTGCCGCAAGGTGTTGGGCCAGGCGTCCGCCACCTGCATGCGCAGCATGTCAGCCCGGCCGCTCAGCGTAAGCTCCTCGAAGGCGGCCGCGGCTTCTGCGAACAGGATCGTGTTGAGATCATCGTACGGCCAGTCGGGGATCGCGACCGCTAGCGGCTCGAGGCCGAGCTCCGGGAGCCGTGCGAGCACCTGGCGGTCGACTTCTGTGGCGGGCTCCTCGTGCATCCAGCCCGGCAGGTAACCGACCCTGAGTCCGCGGACGTCCGCACTCGCATCGAACTCGAGACGCGCGGCAACGCTGCCGAGGTCGCCCGGATCGGGACCGGCGATCGCGCCGAGCACCAGCATGAGGTCCTCGACGCCGCGCGCCATCGGCCCGAGTTTGTCGAGCGACCAGCACAAGGTCATGGCACCGCTGCGGGGCACGCGGCCGAAGGTCGGGCGCAGGCCCGTTACGCCGCAGCGCATGCTCGGACTCACGATGCTGCCCTCGGTCTCGCTGCCGATGGCAAAGGCCACGAGCGCAGCGGCGAGCGCCGCTCCTGGGCCCGCGCTCGAGCCGGAAGAGCCCTCCTCCGGCGCCCACGGGTTCATGGTCTGCCCGCCGAACCACACGTCATTGAGCGCCAGCGCTCCGAGACTGAGCTTCGCCACGAGCACCGCACCGCTGGCGCGCAGGCGCTCCACCACCGCGGCATCGGCGCTCGGCACGCGGTCGCGGTAGGGCTCGGCGCCATAGGTGGTCGGCGTGCCAGCCGTGTCGAGCAGGTCCTTGGCGCCCCACGGGATGCCGTGCAGCGGGCCGCGATACTTGCCCGCGGCGATCTCCTGGTCGGCCTCGCGCGCCTGCGCGAGCGCCGCCGCGCCCATGAGCGTGATCACGCAGCGCAGCTGCGGATCGAAGCGCGCGATGCGCTCGAGGTAGATGCGCGTCAGCCGCTCGGAGCTGAGCTGCCGCGCCTCGATCCAGCGCGACAGCTTCCACACCGGCGCGTAGGCGATGTCGGCGTCGTTCCCGGGCAGCGGCCCTGCGTCGCGGCCGCTGCGCACGAAGCGCGCGGGGTGCGGCAGCACTGGCCCGCCCGGGAGCAGGGCATTCCAGGTGGAATAAGGCGCAAGCGTCGGGGCGAGCGCCAGCTTGCGCGGACCGCTGCGCCGCTCGTGGATCGCCGCCATGCTGCTGCGCCAGTTCTCGGCCGCCTGCGTGCGCTGCGCCACGCTGAGCTCCACCTGCACGAGCTTCTCGGCCTCGAGGAAGGTCGCCGCGCTCACCTCGGGGCCGACCGCGGGCGCCGTACCGAATGCGGGCGGCGTGCCGGCGGGCGGCGCGGCTGATGCCGCGGCGGCCGGCGTCGGATCCGCCTGCACGGCGCGCGCCGCCCCCGGACCGAGCAGCGCTGCACAGGAAGTCATGAGGAATTGGCGGCGCGAACCTGGCATGGTGCCCCCCGATTTAGGCCGCGCCTGCGCCGTGCCATATACTTAGCGCGCCGGAGACAGCCGGGGGATAATAACCATAATGCGCCTGTCTGCATCATCACTCGCCCTGCTCGCCCTGCTCGCCCTGCTCGCCGTCCTGCCGCTGAGCGCGGCCCGGGCCGACGATCCGTGCGCGGCGTTTTCCTGGGATGTGCACCACGAGCGGGAGCTCTTCGGCAAGGACGCGGTCGACCTGGCGAGCGGTAAGGCGCTTGCGGACGCGCCGGCGCTCACGCCCGATCATCTCTACGAGCTCGAGCTGCGCGCGCAACCGGAGATCAGCTTTGCGCTGCCGCCGAGCCGCACCTGGCCCGCCGAGGCGACGTACGGCGGCATGGCGCGCATCACGGTCGCTGCGGCCGGGGTCTATCGCTTCGCGCTCGACCAGGGAGCCTGGGTCGACGTGGTGGTGAACGGCGCGATGCTGAAATCGCGCTCTTTCCAGGGACGCCCGGGTTGCAGCGCGCCGCACAAGATCGTCGAATTCGAGCTGCCCGCGGACAGGCCGGCGATCCTCGAGTTCAGCGCCAGCGTCACGCCGTCGCTGAAAGTCACGGTCACCCGCGCGCCGGTACAGTAGGCGCTCTAGTCCACCGCGACGATTACGCTGTCGGCCTTGATGAGGGCGTAAGCGCGCTGGCCCTTCCTGAGCCTGAGGCGCCTGGCCGAGTAGGAAGTGATCACCGACACGATGTCGATGCCCGCGGCGACCCGGATCGTCACCTCGGTGCTCACGGGACCACGGACCACTTTGCTGATCTTGCCGGGGAACAGATTGCGCGCGCTGACTTTCACTCATTTCTCCTCGAAGCTGCCCGGGCCCCCGGCCGGGGAGCATTGTACGCGCCGATGCCTGAGGTGACGGACCGCCATCCCGCCGCCGCGCCGCCCGTCACCGCGGCGGCGCCGCCTCCCGCCTGGAGCGCGCTGCGCCATCCCGTGTTCCGCTGGCTGTGGCTCGCGACGCTCGTCAACTACGTCGGCAACTGGATGTACAACGCCGCCTCCGGGTGGCTGATGACGAGCCTCAACCCGGATCCCTTCGTCGTCTCGCTGGTGCAGGTCGCCAACAGCCTGCCGCTGTTCGTATTCGCGCTGCCGGCGGGGGCGCTCGCCGACATGATCGACAAGCGCCGCTTCATTCTGCTGCTGGAGATCCTCACCACCGTGCTGAGTGCGCTGTTCGCCGCGCTGGTGGCGCTCAACCGCGTCACACCCGCGGTGCTGCTGCTGTTCATCGCGCTCATCGGAACGCTGGGGGCGATCGAGACGCCGGCGTGGCAGGCGATCACGCCGCTTCTGGTGCCGAAGCCGGCGCTGCCTTCCGCCGTGGCTCTCGGCAGCCTGGCCGTCAACATCAGCCGGGTCGTCGGACCGGCGCTCGCGGGTCTGCTCATCCTCGGCTCGAACCTCGCGCTGCCTTTCTGGCTGAATGCGGCGAGTAATCTCGGCGTGATCGGCGTGATCCTCGCGTGGCGCCCGCCGCCACAGCCGCCGCGCGCGCTGCCGCCCGAGCACCTTTCCGACGCCATCCGTAACGGACTGCGCTATGCGCGCAATCACGGACCGCTGCGCGCGGCGCTGGTGCACGCCGTGGGATTCTTCCTGTCGGCCAGCGCCTACTGGGCGCTGCTGCCCGTCCTCGCGCGCGGCCAGTTAAAGGGCGGTGCCTCCCTCTACGGCGTGCTGCTCGGAGTACTTGGCGCGGGCGCCGTCGCCGGCGCCCTGCTCCTGCCGCGGCTGCGTGCCCGGCTCGGAGTCGACCGCCTGGTGGCCGTCGGCGAGCTCGGCACCGCCGTCGCCCTGGTGCTGTTCGCGCTGGCGCATTCGGCGCCGCTCGCGCTCGTCGCCTGCGTGCTCGCGGGCGGCTCCTGGATCCTGGTGCTGGCGATTCTCAACGTCTCGGCGCAGCTGTCGCTCCCCGAGTGGGTACGCGGACGGGGCCTCGCCGTCTACGTGACGGTCTTTTTCGGAACGATGAGCCTCGGCAGCGCATGCTGGGGCTTCATCGGCGCCCACCTCGGACTGCCGGCGGCGCACCTGCTCGCCGCGGCCGGCGCGCTGCTCGCCATCCCGCTCACCCGGCACTGGCGTCTGCAGGGCAGCGCCGAGTACGACCTCGCGCCCTCGGCGCACTGGCCGGCACCGGTGCTCGCACAACCGGTGGAAGCCGACGCGGGCCCGGTGCTGGTGAGCGTCGAGTACCGCATCGATCCCAAGGACCGCGAGCCATTTCTCGCCGCGCTGACCCGTCTCGCGCGCACGCGTCGGCGCGACGGCGCCTACTCGTGGGGCGTGTACCAGGACACCGCGCACCGGGATCGCTTCCTCGAGACCTTCCTGGTCGACTCCTGGCTCGAGCACCTGAGGCAACACGAGCGCGTGACGCGGGCCGATCGCGCGCTCGAGGACCGCGTGCGCGGCTTCACGCACGAGGCGCCGCGCATCACCCACTACATCGCCGCGACCACCTGAGGCGCCGCGGCGCACGGCTCAGGGCTTGCGGCTCCTGAAGAACTTCGTGACCCGCTGCGCCGCATCGGGTGCCAGGCCCTCATTCTTGAAGAGGCTGAGGGTATGGGCGTCGTGCAGCGGCAGCCCGTCGCTCTCGAGCAGCGCTCGCTTGTTAACCCGGTTGGAATACCAGGAGTTGGCGAGGATATCGGCGGCGAGTGTCCCGAGCTGCGTCTCGAACTCCGCATCCGGGTAGCAGAAGTTCGCCAGGTGCATCTCGTGCGCCTCGCTGCCGGAATAGGTGCGGCAGCTGAACATCATCTCGGCCGCCTTGGGGGTGCCGATGCGGTGCGGCAGCCGCAGGCTCAGGCCCCAGATCGGCGTCAGTCCCCAGCGCGCGTAGGCATCACAGAACTGCGCCGACTCCGCCGCCACGATCAGGTCCGCAGCAAGCGCCAGCTCGAGCGCGCCGGTGGAGCAATGGCCCTGCACGGCACAGATCACCGGCTGCGGCAGATCCGCGACCCGGTCGATGACCTCGACGAAGTGATGCGGCTTGGCATGCGCCTTCACCTGCGCCAGCACCTCGGTCATGTCGTGGCCGGCGGAGAAGTTGCCGCCCGCGCCGCGCAGGATCACGAGCCCGACGGTCCGGGTCTCGCGGGCGATCGCCGCGACGTGCTCGCCGAGGCGCTCGATCATGTCCTTGGAGAGCGCATTGAGCTTGTCGGGCCGGTTGAGCGTCAGCACCGCCGTCCCCTCGTGATCCTTGCGCAGCACCAGGTCTTTCATTTGAAGGATGCCTCGGAGCCGTTCCACCAGCCCCCGCCGAGAGCCTGAAACAAACCGGCGGTGTCCGCGTAGCGGTTGGCGCGCGCCTGCACCAGCGCAACTTCCGCCTGCTGATAAGCCTGCTCGGCGTTGAGCAGCGCCACCACGCTGATGGCGCCGAGCTGCTGCTGCTCGCGCGCGAGCTCGAAGCTCTTGCGTGCCGCGGCATCGGCCGCGGCGCTCGCGTTGAGCGCATCCGCGTCCGCCTGCAGCGCCCGCAGCGTGTCGGCGACATTCTGACACGCGAGAATCACGGCCGCACGGTACTCGGCAGCGGCCTCATCGAGCGCCGCATTGGCGGCCCGCTTGCGATAGATGAGCGCACCGGCATCGAACAGCGTCTGCGTCAGCGAGGTGCCGAGATCCCAGAAGCCGGTATAGGGAGAGAACAGCTTGTTGATCGCGAGCGAGGCCGAGCCGGTGTCGGCGCTGATGGTGAACTGCGGCAGCATGTTGGCGAGCGCCACGCCCACCTGCGCCGAGGCGGCGTGCAGGTTCTCCTCGGCCGCGCGCACGTCCGGCCGCTGCTCCACCAGCTTCGAGGGCAGACTGACCGGCAGCGCCGTCGGCAGGCTGAGCTCCTCCAGCGTGAAGGTCTCGGGCGGCTCCTCGGACGGCAGCCGCCCGAGGAGTGCGGTGAGCGCATCGCGCGTCTGGCCGAGCTGCTTCTCGAGCGGCGGCAGGGTCGCGGCGGTCTGGGCTTCGGCGGACTCCTGCGCCAGCAGGTCGAGGTCGCTGGCGGTGCCGAGCGCGCGCTGCTGGCGCACGGTGTCGGTGAGCTGCCGCTCGAGCTCGAGCAGCCGTTCGGTGGCGGCGATCTGGCCGCGCAGCGCGGCCTCCTGCACGGCGGTCACTACCACGTTGCTGCTCAGGGTCACGTAGGTCGCGATGAGCTCGAAGCGGGTCTCCGCAACCCCGGCGCGCGCCGCCTCGAGCCCGCGGCGCGTACCGCCGAACACGTCCGGCGAATAGCTGAGATCGAGCTGCGCCGTGAACAGGTTGTAGTAGGGATTGGCCTGCGGGAGATTGGTGGGATTGGCGAGCGTCACGACCGGGTTCCTGGCGCGCTGCGCGTCGAGCTCGCCCTGCACCACCGGCAGCAGGCTGGTGCGCTGCGCCTTGTAGAGGTCCTGCGCCTGGCGCAGCGCCGCCTGCGCCGCCGTGAGGTTCGGATTCCCCTTGAGCGACTGCGCGACCAGGGCCGTGAGCTTCTGCGACTGAAAGAGCGTCCACCACTCCGCCGGGATGTCGAGCCCGGGAGTGAAGGTCTGCGCCGGGCCATCGTTCCCCGGGCTGCCGGCGGTCGCGCCCGTGGAGGGCGCGCTGCCGTAGTCCGCCGCCGTCGGCGCGGGCGGCCGGTGATAGTTGGGTCCCACCGCGCAGGCGGCGAGCGTGGCGGTCGTCACCAGCAGCGGCAGGACGCAGGCGCGCGCGGGATCTCTCATGACCACCGCGCCTCTCCATGGCGGCGCTCCGCCCAGTGCTCCACCACGTGATACATCGAAGGCAGCACGAACAGCGTCAGCACGGTCGAAATGGCCAGCCCGCCCACGACCACGGTAGCGATGCCGCGCTGCACATCGCTGCCGACTCCGGTGTGGATTGCGGCCGGCAGCATCCCGAGCGTCGCCACGGTGGCGGTCATCAGCACCGGCCGCAGCCGCTCGGTCGCCCCCTTCATGATCGCCTCGTGCAGCTCGAAGCCGGCGCTGCGCATGCGGTTCAGGTTCGCCACCATGATGATGCCGTTCTGCACCGCGACGCCGAACAGCGCGATGAAACCCACGCCGGAAGCGACGTTGAGCGTCTGGCCGGTGAGATGCAGCGAGATGAGCCCGCCGAGAGTCGCGAGCGGGACGACGCCGAGGATCAGCAACGCCTGGCGCAGCGAGCGCGTACC
>JASHVF010000241.1 GCA_030039615.1 Gammaproteobacteria bacterium
CGCTCGAGCATCGCCACCAGAAACCCGATGAACACCGTTTTGCCCGAGCCGGTCGGGCCACAGATGAACGTGTGGCCGGTGTCCTTGCGGCTGCCGCCATCCGGATCCGCGGGATCGCTGGCGTGGAGCGAGAAGTAATACGGCGAGCAAGCGCGCGTGGACAGCAACGTCAGCGCCTCTCCCCAGTGATTGCCGACGGCGCGCCCCAGCGGGTAGTTGTGAAACGGCACCATCGCCGCGAAGTTGCGCGAGGTGATCGGCGCCTTGCGAGGGCGCATCGCGAAGTTGCCTGGCAGCTGCGCCCAGAATGCAGCCTCCACCGCCAGATCCTCGCGCGCCACGGTCATGCCCGTGTCCGCAAGCAGGCTGCGCGCCAGCGCCACGTGATCGTTGAGGGTCCGCAGCCTCGGGCCATGCGGGTCGCCAGCGGGCAGTTCCTCGGGCTCTGCGAGCACCTGCAGCGAGAAGTGGTGATCACCCATCACGAACTCGTTGCTGGTCAGGCCGTCGAGTGCGTCCTTGAGCTGCAGCGCCTGCGACACAGCGAAGTCGCCCGCGTTCGCCATGCGATAGAACTGGCGCTGCAGCAGCGCCTGGGCCGAGGCCTTGGTGAGAAACGTGAACGATTGGGTGAGCACCAGCGCAAACGGTGCCGACAGAAGCCGGTTGAACATGCCGACGACGCTCGGGGTCGGGTACTCCTTGATGCCCAGCATGGCGCCGACCCGGCTCCCAGCCGGCATGCGGTATTCGATGGCCTCGGTCCCGAAGAGAACGCGAGTGGTCGCCAGCGCATGGTTGAGAGGCCCGCGCGGCAGCGGCACCCGCCGCGGCTCGCCGTTCACCAGCACCGCGAGGTATTCAAGCAGCGAGGAGCACCAGATAGCGCCCGCTTGGTAGACGCCCAGCGGCTCCGGGTCGTAACGCGCGAGCGCCGCCTGCACGGTCTGCGCGAGCTTGCCGCAGGCATCGAGCGCCCGCGCGAGTTCCGCGGCTCGATCGCGGCGCCCGGTGCGCGCGAGGGCACGCGTCACGAGGCCGGCCGCCACTCCCGCCGCCGGCCGGTAGAGAACCGCGAGATAGAGCTCATTGAGCATCAGCCTCTCGCCCGCGAGGCGGGTCGCATAACGGGCCGCGAGCGAGTGAGCGAAGCCGGTCGCGCGCGCCATGCCGGGCGCTGCGCGCTCGCGCCGCCGGATCACATGCGTCCACAGCGAGAGATCCGGGCTGGCGAGATTGCGCCACAGCACATTGAGACGCTCGTGCCAGTTGTTGAGCTGCTCATCGTCGGCGCTCTCAAAGCTGGCTCCGCCGAGCCGGAATACCTGCAGATAGTCGCCTGCGCCCGTGGACACGACGCGCTCCGCAACGTGCGCGACGTACGGGATATGCTCGGCGGCATTGCGCTCCCGCTGCAGCGCTGCCGCACGCCCCGCCTGCCTCACGCGGCTCCTCCGCCCACGCCAGGCGCGCGGCAAGCGTCGCCGAC
The DNA here is from genome assembly GCA_030039615.1 of Gammaproteobacteria bacterium. Classification (GTDB taxonomy): domain Bacteria; phylum Pseudomonadota; class Gammaproteobacteria; order Steroidobacterales; family Steroidobacteraceae; genus 13-2-20CM-66-19. The sequence continues at coordinate 1,490 of JASHVF010000241.1, forward strand.
GATGGCGCGACGCCTGCCATCGCGGCGCGGCAGATCGAGCGTCAGCGGGCTGTAGCTGCTGGCGTGCCAGCGCCCCAGGTTCGCGAGTGCCGCCGGCATACGCGTGCGACCCCAGAGAAGCAGCAGGTCGAAGAACCGGGCGTCGCGGGCGCACAGCAGCGCACACACGCCGTGAACAGGCGCGCACAGGAGCAAGGTGAGCAGGTTCTTCGTCAGGAGAAACGATTCCATGGTGAATACCAGGTTGAAAAGCAACGCCGAATAGGTGACGCCCCAGCGCATCGGTGGTCGGGTCGCCCCGACGAACAGCGGGTCGGCGACCAGTCCGGAATTTCGCCCACGCATGAAGCGCCTCACACGCCGAACATGCCGCGCACCCAGGTGACGATCTGCGGTGCGCCGAAGGCAATGGCTATTCCCAGGATCGCGCCGATGCACCATCCCCAGGACATCCGGTTGGCCATCGCCATGGCACCAAGTCCCATGACGAGAATGATCGCTATCGGAGTGAGCCAGGCGAGAATGTTCGTCTGCAGAGCGGTCGCGCCGGTCATGAACGGGGAGGTTGACTGCGCCAGCGCCAGAGCCGGCGCAACCGCTAGTAACGCCACGCAGCTGCCGCGCAGCGTGCGAGACGTGAGCCTCGGATGTGCTGTCATGTCAGGTCTCCGCTGCGGATCGCAGTCAGCGCTCATTCACGGCGCGGGCAGCGCCGCTGGCGTGTTCTTCCTCGCCGCGGCGCGCCTCGAGCTCTTCGCGCTTCAGCTTGCCCGGCGCTCCGAAGCGGAATCCCTGCACGATGAACGAGTGGTCGTACTGCTTCTCGCCCTGTTCGTCGGTCCAGTTGCTCTCGCGCACTTTCGCCTCGACGATCAGCTGATCACCCTTGCGGCTATGGCGTGCGATGGCCTCGCCCAGCGCGCCGAAGGCCACGAACCACAGGCTGGTCACGATCTCGCGCGCCGCGCCCTCCTCGTCCTTTCCCGCGTAGTCGTTGCCGACGAGGCAAAAGCGCGCGTGACTCTTGTCTCCCTTGGAAACGAGCTCGGGATTGCGTGCGAGGTTCCCGACAGCAGTCAGCATGAAACTGTTCATCACATGTGCTCCTTCGATGTGAGGTGTTGGTTCGTCGGCGAGGGGCACAGTCTAGTGAGCGAGCGATTCTTTGGAATCGCGTTTGGGTGCCTGTTCATGCAGAAAGGCGGCGCGTGCTCGCGCGCCGTCTACACTTGCGTCACGGCTGGTGTATCGTGCCCGCGGCGAGATTTTTCGGGAGCACTTGCATGTCCCTCGGAGACACCATGCGCATCGACGGTACGATCGAAGAGTGCCTGGACGAGCTGAACGATCTCATCGCAGGTCTGCAGCACTACCAGCCGACCGTGCTGGCCGTCGCGCTGCGCGTACACCTCGAGGGCCTGCTGCGCACGCTGCTTGAAGTCAAGCTGTGTACGCCCGAAGAGGTCCGCGACTTCGTCAGAGAGCTGGAGCGCGACGCCCTGCAGTACGAGGCAGACTGAGGCGGACGTTACGCGTCATCGAGCGACGCGCGATTTCCGCCCTAATGCTCGGGGCGCTCGGCGTGCGCGCTCGATTCCGTGCGCGAATCCTTGTGCGCATTGTCGGTTTGCTTCGACGTCGCGGCATGCTGTTGGGTCGCTGCATGCTGCTGGGTCGACGGCGTACTGG
>JASHVF010000242.1 GCA_030039615.1 Gammaproteobacteria bacterium
ATGTACGCCATCGCCATACACGGCGGCGCCGGTGCGGTGCCGCGCGCGACGCTCTCGCCGGAACGCGAGCGGGAGTACCGCGCCGGTCTCGAGGCGGCGCTCGAGGGTGGCTACGCGCTGCTCGAGCGCGGCGGCTCGAGTCTCGATGCGGTGACGGCGGCGGTGCGTATCCTCGAGGACGATCCGCTGTTCAACGCCGGGCGCGGAGCGGCGCTCACGCGCGAGGGTGCCGCGGAGCTCGACGCAGCCCTCATGGAAGGCCGGCAGCAGCGCGCCGGTGCGGTCGCCTCGGTGCGCCACGTCAGAAATCCGGTCGAGCTGGCGCGCCGCGTGATGGAGAAGTCGCGCCACGTGCTGCTGGTCGGCGCCGGCGCCGAGGAGTTCGCGCTCGAGGAGGGCATCGCGCTGGTGCCGAACCTGTACTTCCGCACGGCGGAGCGCATCAGCCAGCTCGAGCACGAGCAGCGCGGCGAGCGCGTCTCGGACCTGGTACCGCCCACCCGGGCTGCCGAGGCGGCCAGGGGCACGGTCGGCGCCGTGGCGCGTGACCGCGACGGCAACCTCGCGGCCGCCACCTCCACCGGCGGCATGACCAACAAGCGTCCGGGACGCGTCGGCGATTCGCCCATCATCGGCGCCGGCACCTACGCCAAGAACGGGGTGTGCGCCGTGTCGGCCACCGGCCACGGCGAATACTTCATCCGCGCCGTGGCCGCGCACCACGTGTGCGCGGCGGTCGAGTATCGCGGCATGAGCCTGGCACTCGCGATGCGCGAACTGCTGCACGACATCCTGCGCGGCCTCGGCGGCGACGGCGGCCTGATCGGCGTCGACCGCGACGGGCACATCGCCATGGAGTTCAGCACCGAGGGCATGTACCGTGGCGCGCGCGACTCCAGCGGGCGCAGTGAGATCGCCATCTACTGACTACCGGGACCACTGATGAAGACCCATCGCGTATTGCTCTTCGCGTTACTGGCGGCGCTCAGCGCGCTGCGCGCCGCAGCCGCCCCGACCTTCGCCGAGGGCCGCGACTACTTCACGCTCGGCCAGCCGCAGCGTACCAGCGTGGCGCCCGGCAAGATCGAGGTGCTGGAGGTGTTCTCCTACGGCTGTCCGGCGTGCAACGCCTTCCAGCCGACCATGGAGCAGCTGAAGAAGAACCTGCCGGCGAACGCGCAGCTCGCCTACCTGCCGGCCGCCTTCAACCAGGCCGAGGACTGGCCGATGTTGCAGCGCGCCTATTTCGCGGCGCAGGCGCTCGGCATCGCCGAGCGCACTCACCAGCAGATGTTCGATGCCGTGTGGAAGACCGGCGAGCTCGCCACCTTCGACAAGGAGCGCCACCTGAAGAGTCCGCTGCCGACGATCGATCAGGCGGCGCGCGCCTACGAGCGCTGGACCGGCGTCAAGGCCGCCGACTTCCTCGCCATGGCGCGCTCCTTCACCGTCGACGGCAGGATGCGCGCGGCCGACGAGCAGATCGTGACCATGCAGGTGCCGAGTACCCCCTGCATCGTCGTCGACGGCCGCTACCGCATCGCCGAAAGCGCCAACGGCAATCTGGCGCAGCTCATCCCGCTGGTGCGCTTCCTGGTCGAGAAGGACAGCGCCCGCTGAAAGGCGCGGCGGGCGCGCGCGGGCGGAAGGCGCTCGGCGGGCGCGCCTCCCAGCGCGCCCACACACGCCGCAGCTGCTGTGCCGAGCCGAAGCCGGCCCGCGCCGCGACCCGTTCCAGATCCAGGCGACTCTCGGTCACGAGCTGCCGCGCGCAGGCGAAACGCATCAGTTGCACGTAGTCGAGCGGCGAGCAGCGCGCGTGCTCGGCGAACAGGCGCGCGAGGTGACGCGGGCCGGTGCAGGCGACCGCGGCGAGCTGCACCGAGCTCCAGGCGGCCGCCGGGTTGCGCGCCACCGCGTCCTGCACCCGGTGCACCGCCGGATGCAGATGGTTGCGGTGCATGACCCACGGCGAGAGCGCCGGATCGCTGCCGGCGCGGCGCAGATACACCACCAGATCGCGCGCCACCTCGGCCGCCAGCTGCGCGCCGAGGTGCCTGCCGATGACGAACAGCGCCAGGTCGAGACCCGCGGTCACGCCGGCGCTGCTGATCACCGGACCATCCTCGACGAAGATGCGGTTCTCGAGCACACGTGCGCGCGGCTCGACACGCCGCAGCTCCTCGATGTGCGCATGGTGGGTGGTGCACTCGCGCCCGGCGAGCAGCCCCGCGTGCCCGGCGAGCACGCTGCCGCTGCACACGCACAGGAGCTGCGCGCCGGCGGCCGCTCCCGAGCGCAGCCAGGCGATCGCGCGCCGCGCCGCCGGCTCGTGCGCATCGAGGGCGGCGCCGGCGATGCCGGTCAGGATCAGGACCGTCTGCGGGGTCAGCTCCGCCGGCAGGGGCTCGAGCGCTGCGAGGGTGAGGCCCGTGGCCGCGGCGAGCGTCGGCTGCGGGGCGGCGAACCGCAGGCGGTAGCTTCCCGGCAGCTTCGCCTCGGCGTTGCGGAACGCCTCGGCGGGTCCGGCCACGTCGAGCAGCACGACGTTCGGCAACAGCACGAACAGTACGTCGCGCACGGGTCGGTGCAGCGGCTCGCGGCGCGCCGCGCTCAGCCGAGCGCGTCGGCGCTCGAGACGATGCGCGCGAAGCGCCCGTCGAGCACCAGCTCGGTGCGCTCGCGGATCTCGGCCGCCGAGACCTCGCGCCCGGAGCGGGTGCGCATCGGGAAGGTGAGCGTGGCGTCGGTCACGTAACGCACCCCGAAGCCCGAGTCCGAGGCATGGCGCGCCGTGGTCTCACAGCACTGCTCGGTACGGATGCCGGTCACGAGCAGCTCGCCGATGCCGCGCGCGCGCAGCCACGCTTCGAGCGTGCCGCCGGCGGCATCGGTAGCGAACAGCGCCGAGTGCACCCGCTTGTGGAACACCGCGTCCGGGCGAATCGTGAGCTCGGGCATGGTGCGCACCAGGCCCGAGGCTGCGCTGAAGGGATTGGCCGGATCCTCGCCCGGCTCGCGATGAAAGACCTGCACGATCGCGAGGCCGCGTTCGCGGCTGCGCTCGATCAGGGACTGCACGTTGGCGAGAAACGCCGGCAGCTCCTCGGAGCGGAAATAGGGCCGGTGCCGGAAGGATTCCTGCACGTCGATGACCATCAGCGCCTGCTTCATCGGACCAGTCTCCTGAGTGGAATTCGGTCATATCCTCGCGTGCACGCGGCAGGCGTGCGACTGCCGCCGGCGACATGAACCATTCAGAAACGGACATCCTGCGCCGGGGTTTCGAGCATACCTCGGCGGCGGTTCTGCCGGCGACCCGACGCGCGCGCGCGATTACCCCCGTCGGCGGAGTTCGCCCTAAACTAGCGGGAAAAGACGGCGCGGAAAGCGCCCGCTTCGCACACGACAGAACCTTGGGAGACCTCACGTCATGCCGCGCAACAAGCTCAGGATCCCACTGCTCGTCTCGCTCGCGCTGACCGCAGCTGCCGCCAGCACGCTTGCATACGCCGCCGACGCGCCGCCGCCGCAGATTCCGACCTGCGACAAGAAGATCGGCACGCTCGCGGTGACCGAGCCCGAGAACAAGTGGTGGCTGCAGTACAACCTCGACTCGCCCGAGGCGCTGATCAAGGTGTTCGTGTCGCAGTCGAAGTGCTTCACTCTGCTCGACCGCGGCAAGGGCCTCGCTGCCGCGGAGAAGGAGCGCGCGCTCGCCGCCTCCGGCGAGGTGCGCGGCGGCTCGAACATCGGCAAGGGGCAGATGAAGGCCGCGGACTACGTGCTGGTGCCGGACGTGGTGACCAAGAACAACAACTCCGGCGGGACCCGTGTCGGTGGGCTGCTCGGCGGCATGCTGGGCGGAGTCGCCGGGGCGGTGGTCGGCGGCATCAGCCTGAAGAGCAAAACCGCGGATGTGGTGCTGACGCTCACCGATGTACGCTCCACGGAGCAGGTGGCGCTCGAGCAGGGGCACTACAAGAAAACCGACGTCGGCTGGGGCGCCGGCGGCGGCGCCTTCTTCGGCGGCTTCGCCGCCGCGGGAGCCAGCAGTTACGCGAACACCGAGATCGGCCAGGTGGTGACCATGGCCTATCTCGACTCGTACACGAAGCTGGTCAACGACATCAAGGGCATGGACCTCAACGCCAAGGCCGACAACGCCTCGCAGTCGGTGACCATGGCCAAGCCCGGCAAGATGTACACCGCGGCCGACATCAAGTCGCCGGTGGTACGCGACCTCGATCCCGGCATGACGCTCTATCCGAGCGGCGACAAGAA
>JASHVF010000243.1 GCA_030039615.1 Gammaproteobacteria bacterium
CTCGACGGCGGCGTCATGGTGACGGCGAGCCACAACCCCCCGGACTACAACGGCCTGAAGTTCGTGCGCGAAGAGGCACGGCCGATCAGCGCCGACACGGGACTCAAGGACATGCGTCGGCTGATCGAAAGCGGGCGGCTGCCGCCGCCGGCCGCCCGGCGTGGGAGCGAGCGCGCCCTCGACATCCGTGCCCGCTATCTCGATCACCTGCTGAGCTACGTCGAGCCGCAGAAGCTCCGCAGGCTCAAGGTGGTCGTGAACGCGGGCAACGGCGGGGCGGGGCTCATCGTCGATCAGCTCGAGCCGCGGCTGCCGTTCGAGTTCGTGAAGCTGAACAACAATCCCGACGGCCATTTCCCCAATGGGGTGCCGAACCCGATGCTGGAGGAGAACCGCGCGGCAACCGCGGAGGTCGTGCGCCGCACGCGTGCCGACGTCGGCATCGCCTGGGACGGCGACTACGATCGCTGCTTCTTCTTCGACGAGACCGGTCAGTTCATCGAGGGGTACTACCTGGTAGGTCTGCTCGCGGAGACGTTCCTGCGCAGGGAGCCGGGGGCGCGCATCGTTCATGATCCGCGCCTCACATGGAACACGCTCGACATCGTCGAGAAGTACGGCGGCACGCCGGTGCTGTGCAAATCCGGGCATGCATTCATCAAGGCGAAGATGCGCGAGGTGGATGCGGTCTACGGCGGCGAGATGAGCGCACATCACTATTTCCGCCGTTTCTCCTACTGCGACAGCGGCATGATCCCGTGGCTGCTGGTGCTCGCCGTCATGAGCGAACGCCGCCAGCCGCTCTCGGCGCTGGTCGGGGAGCGGATGCGGCTGTTCCCGGCGAGCGGCGAGATCAATCGCCGTCTCGGGACCGACGCGGCCTCGATCCTCGAGCGCGTGCGTTCGCACTACGAGCCGCAGCACCCGGCGATCGACCTGACGGACGGGCTGTCGATGGAATTTGCGCGCTGGCGCTTCAATCTGCGCGGCTCCAATACCGAGCCGCTGGTGCGCCTCAATGTCGAGAGCCGGGCCGACGAGGCGCTGATGCGCGAGAAGACCTCCGAGGTACTGGCGCTCGTCGACGCTTAGCTGCCGCAGATCCTGCGGTAGAGGCTCCGTGCCACGCGCCCGGCCGTGTGCCCGTCCCAGAGCGCGGGCCGGCTGCCCCGGGGCCAGCGTCCCGCGAGCGCCTCGCGCGCCGCAGACACGAGCTCCGCGGGCTTCACCAGTCGATTAGTGCCTTGCGTCAGGGTGATCGGGCGCTCGGTGTTCTCGCGCAGCGTCGCACATGGAATGCCGAGATAGGTGGTCTCCTCCTGCACACCACCGGAGTCGGTGATCGCGATGGTCGAACGGATCACCAGATTCATGAACTCGACGTAGCCCAAGGGCTCGGTCAAGCGGACCCCGGGGGTCGCACTGATGAGTCCGATGAGGTCGGTTTCCTCGAGCCGCTTGCGCGTGCGCGGATGAACCGCGAACACGACTGTGAGCTCGCGCGACAGGTCGCGCAGGGCTGTGACCAGCTCCCCGAGCTTGGCGGGCTCATCGACGTTCGACGGCCGGTGCAGCGTCACCACGGCGTACGGCGAGCCTTCGACCCCGAGGCGCGTGCGGGTATCGGCGGCCTCGATGCGCGCGCGCAGCATCTCGAAAGAATCAATCATTATGTTGCCGACGCACTCGATCTTTTCGCGCGGCACGCCTTCGGCAAGCAGGTTGGCGTCCGCGTCGGGCGAGGGAGTCCAGAGCAGGTCCGCGATCGCGTCGGTCACCAGGCGGTTGATTTCCTCCGGCATGCGGCGGTCGCGGCTGCGCAGTCCCGCCTCGAGATGCGCCACCGGGATCCAGAGCTTTGCTCCGACGAGCGCACAGGCGGCGGTCGCGTTCACATCGCCTACGACGACGATTGCATCCGGGCGCCCGGCCGCACATACCGTCTCGTAGGCAATCATGGTGCGCCCGGTCTGCTCGGCGTGTGTGCCGCTGCCGACTCCCAGGTGATGGGCCGGTTCGGGCAGGCGCAGGTCGCGGAAGAAGGCATCCGACATGTTGGTGTCATAATGCTGTCCGGTGTGCACGATTCCCGGGGCACACCAGCTCTCAGCCGAGAGCGCGTGGTAAATCGGCGCCACTTTCATGAAGTTGGGACGGGCGGCGGCGACCAGGTGCACGACTTTACGGCTCAAAACAGCTGACCCTCATGGCGTCGGCCCATCAGGCCCCACTCTAGCGCGCACTCGAGTGAGAACGCGCCGACATACTCACGACACGGGCTTCGGAGTACTCTTGGAACGCTTGCTTGGTCCTGAGTGGCGGGAACTGTACCTTGGCTGCCCCGTGTCTGCACGCGGAGACACTGGTAGCCCCACGATTGGGCGGGTAAGTTTCATCGTTCAACCACCTAAGGGGGCTACCTCATGGCGCTTTGGAAAGATTCACCTGCCGGAACCGCTTCCGCATCTCCCCCGGCTCCGGGTGGCGCAAGCACCCCGCCGCACGCGCGGGAGCCTGAGAAGACCAACGTGGCGGCGCTCAGCCCCGACGTGCCGCGCCGTCCGGCACCGCGCCCGGAAATGAAGGAATCCATCATCTCCGCCGATCTCACCATCGAGGGCAAGATCGCGGGCTCCGGCCACGTGCGCATCGCCGGCCGTTTCAAGGGCGACGTCCAGGTCGACGGGAACCTGAGTCTCGACGCCGGGGCGCGTCTCGAGGGGCACGTGAAGGCGAGCGTCGTGAGCGTGGGCGGCGAGCTGATCGGCAACATCGAGAACGCCAGGCGGGTCGAGCTGCTCGAGACTGGCGTCATCAACGGCGACGTCAAGGCCGGCCAGCTGACCGTGGCGGCAGGCTCGCGCATGCGCGGCCAGGTCGAGTTCGGTTACGACGTCGAGGGCCGCGCGAAGACTGAGAGCAAGAGCTTCGGTAACGCATGAGCGCGGCCGCTCGCCCGGACACCGCGGGCAAGACGCGCACCTGCCCTCACTGCAAGGCGACGATCCTCGAGACCCTGACGATCTGCCCGGGGTGTCTGCATCACCTGCGCTTCGACCAGGAGGCGGCCAAGCGGCAGGTGTCGGCCTCATCCGCGCTGCGTGTGGAGGGGGTGATCAGTCACCCGGCGACGGCTGCGGAGCCGTGGGAATACTTCGTCGTGATCTCCGTGCGCAACGAGCGGGGCGAGGAGGTTACGCGTCACGTGGTCAACGTCGGCGCGCTGCGCAATGCCGAGAAGCGCACCTTCGCGCTGTCGGTCGACGTGATGCCGGTGCAGCCGGTCGTCGTGCCCAATAAGCCGGTGGTGCCGCCACCGCATGCTCCGGCTCCCCGCGGGCCGGCCCCACGCACCCCCGCTGCTCCCGCGTCCAAGGGGCCGCCGGGCCCTGCCGTGCCAAAGGGCGCCCCGGGCACGACGCCGGCCACGACGCCAGGCACGACGGCGCCGAAACGCTAGCCGGCGTACACCCTCAAAAGCTCGTCTGGGTCGTCACCAGGAACTGCACGCGACGGATCGAGCCGTCGGCGGTCTCGAACGGAAAGGCGACGTCGATGTGGATGACGTTGCCGAGAGCGGTGCGCGCGTTGCCGATGCGCAGCCCGAAGCCTGCGTCCTTCAGCGTCCCGAGTGAGGGCTGCGCGAGCTCCGGCTGACCCCAGGTCCGGCCAGCGTCGAAGAAGATCGCGCCTCCGACGCGCCACAGGCGGAACGGATACCAGTCGGTGTAGTAGCGCTGCTCGAGCGTGAAGAGCGTACGCGACGTGCCGTCCTGGTAGCGCAGCGGGTAACCGCGCAGGCCGTTGTCTCCGCCGAGCAGCACCTGGTTGTCGAGGTCGAGCCGCCAGCCCTTGGTGCCGACCAGCGTCGTGAAGAACAGCCACTTGGAGCTTTGCTCGAGGTAATAGCGGATCGAGGCGTCGGCCACGCCGTTGTACAGCAGGCCGTCCTCGATTCGGCCGGAGAAGTCGCTCGCCAGCAGCAGCGTCGAGCCACCGGAGCGCCAGCCGCGCCCGGCGGTGCTCTGGATGATCACCGCGCTCTGGGTCGAGCCGAGGGCGGCGTCGGCGTAGCCGACGCGCAGTGTCGCGATGGTGCCGAGATAGAAATCCTCGGTCTTGAGGATCTGGTCATGGTTCCAGAGGCGCACGTAGTCGTCGGCCACCAGGTCGTACTCCACCCAGGGATACAGGAAGCGGCGCTCGTCGGGATCGGGAAGCACCGTCAGCCCCGTCCAGGTGCTCACCGGCGAGAACAGGTGCTCGTCATAGGTCACGCCGCTGCTGAAGCGCTGCACCCAGCCGTTCTGCAGGCCCGGCGACCAGCCGCCGTAGACCGTGACGGCGTTATGCTCATCGCGAAACTCGTCGATGATGTTGCCCCGGTCGTAGAGGAAGTCCGTCTGCGCGTCGTTATTGCCGCTGATACCGGCCGCCCAGCGCGTGTCGAGCGCGTAGAACGGGCGGTTGACCAGCAGATCGCGCAGGTAGCCGTCGCTGTTGTTGGCGTAGTCGGCGGAGATCGCGGTCCAGGTGCCGAAGGCGTGCATGTTGGCGACCGAGAGCAGCGACTCGGTACGGTCGACGGTCGTGGTGCGGCTCAGCAGCACGTCGGTCCCGGAGCCGACCAGATTCATTTCCTCGAGCTGTACGCCGGTCGAGTTGGTGCCGCCGGTGCGCGAGTAATTGAAGCCGGGGTTGAACGTCCACACGTCGCGTGTCGTGACGCGCACGTCGACCTTGCCGTCGTGATAGCGCACCGGCCGGATCCAGGCGTCGTAGAAGTAGCTGTTGGCGCGCAGGATCCGCTCGCTCTCATCGAGCAGGCGGCGTGAGTAGCGGTCGCCGCTCTTGAAGAGCAGCTGGTTACGGACCACGCTCGGGCGCGTCCTGCCGTGCAGCCGGTCGGCGAGCCGGAATATCGGAATGTTGTCCTTCGGATCCTCCAGATTGAAGATATTCTGGTTATCGATGAGGATCTCGCCGATGACGGCTTTGGAGCCTTCGAGCTCGGCATCCGGCGGGATGCCCGGGGTTTCCGCCGGCGGGATCCCCGCAGGCGGCCGCTCGGACGCCGCAGGCTCCGCGGCGGCCGCGGGACGGCCGAGCGCCGGCAGAAGCAGTACGGCGAGCAACGGCGCCGCCAGGGTCCGGCGACGGCGCGCGGCATGCGGATTCTCTTCACTACCGGGGCGCGGCGGCCTGTGCATGCGGACATTGTGCCTTACCGCGACGGCGGCCCCGGGGACGACGAACCCGGGGGCGGGGTCCGGGCCGGGGGAGGGGCGAATGGCGAGTGGCATGCACGCGGCACGGCGCCGCGCCGCGCAGCTCCTGCGTGTTTTGTGCGCCGCGGGCGCGCTCCTGGGATTCGGTCCGGGCGCGGCCTCGGCGCAAACGGGCGCGCCGGTGGCGGGCGCCGCCGCGCTCTCGGAGCCTGCGGTTGTGGTGTTTGGCGCCGCCTCGCTCACCGACGTGCTGGCCGAGGTCGCTCGTGCGTTCACGTCGCGACCGACGGCGCTCCCCGGGACTGGCGCCGTTCACATTCCGGTCCGCAACTCCTTCGCCGCCAGCTCGGTGCTCGCCAAGCAGATCGAGGCCGGGGCTCCCGCCGAGGTGTTTCTGTCCGCCGATACCGACTGGATGGACTACCTGCAGAAACGGCAGCTGCTGCGCGCCGGCACGCGGCGCGATCTGCTCGGCAACCGGCTCGTGCTGATCGCCCCGGCCGCGAGCAGCGCGCGCGTCGTGCTGGCGCCGCACGTGGACCTCACCGCGGCGCTGGCGGGCGGGCGTCTGGCCACCGGCGATCCGGACTCAGTGCCGGTCGGGCGCTATGCCCAGGCGGCGCTGACACGGCTCGGGGTGTGGGAGCAGATTGCCCCGCGACTGGTGCGCGCCGAGAACGTGCGCAGCGCGCTCGAATACGTGGCGCGCGGCGAGGCGACGCTCGGAATCGTCTATCGGACCGACGCGCTGGCGGAGAAGCGCGTGCGGGTGGTCGACGTGTTTCCGGCCGATACTCATCCGCCGATTGTGTATCCGGTCGCGCTCACCAGCGGGGCAGGCGAACGGGCGGCGGCGTTCGAGGACTTTCTCGCAACCGACGTGGCGCGGGAGATCTTCGCCCGCTACGGATTCGAGGTTCTGCCGCTCAGAACTTCCCGCTCTGGAAGTCCGTGAACGCCTGCTGCAGCTCTTCCCGGGTGTTCATCACGAACGGCCCGTACTTGGCCACCGGCTCGCGCAGCGGGCGACCCGCCACGAGGATCGCGCGCGCCGTCTTGCCATCGGCGCCCGCGCTCACGCCGCTAAGCTCGACCTGAGCTCCTTCGCCGAGGACCGCGAGCTCGTGCGTGCGCACCGTGCTCGCCTCGGGCCCCTGTCCAACCCTGACGCTTCCCTCGAACACGTAGAGAAACGCGGCGTGATCGGCCGGCAGCGGCTCGCTGAACGTCGCGCCCGGCTCGATCGCGAGGTCGAGGTAAGTGGGATCGGTTGCCGGCTGCAGGATTGGTCCCGCGACGCCCGCCACACGTCCGGCGATCACCTTGGCGCTCACCCCTCGCGCCGGGGTGGCCGTCGGAATGCGCTCGGGCCCGAATTCCTGGTATTTCGGCGCTGTCATCTTGTCGCGCGCAGGCAGATTCAGCCACAGCTGGAATCCCCGCATGCGCCCCTCCTGCTGCTCGGGCATCTCCGAGTGCACGAGTCCGCGGCCGGCGGTCATCCACTGCACGCTCCCCGGCACCAGCACTCCCTCGTTTCCGTGGTTGTCACGATGACGCATGCGACCGTCGAGCATGTAAGTCACGGTCTCGAAGCCGCGGTGCGGATGATCGGGGAAGCCCGCGATGTAGTCCTCCGCCTTGTCGGTGCCGAACTCATCGAGCATCAGGAAAGGATCGAGGTCGGGAAGCTGCGGCTGACCGATGACCCGCCGGAGCTTCACACCCGCGCCATCGGACGTCGGCATGCCCTTGACGACACGTCGCACGGAGCGCGCGGCCGATGCAGCGTTCACCATGAGAATTCTCCTGCAATTGGATCTGCCGACAATCGGGCCGTCGCGCGCTCATTTCAAGCGCCGCGCGCGGCCGCCCTCAGGCCGCGAGCGCATGTGTCCCGGGGATCGCGGCACGAGCCGCCGTGAGGCTCGCTTCGCGATGCTGCGGGGAGATGTTCAAGCCCTCGGCGCGCACGACCCGCACGTCCCTGATGCCGAGGAAGCCGAACAGGAACTTAAGATACGACTCGCCGAACTCCCCGCGCCCGTCCGCCGCACTGAAGCCGCCGCGCGTCATGGCGACGATGACCCGCTTGTCCCCGGCGAGGCCCTCGGGCCCATTGGCTGTGTAGCGGAAGGTCTTGCCGGCGACCGAGATCCGGTCGATCCAGGCTTTGAGCTGCGAAGGGATCGAGAAGTTATAGATCGGCGCGCCGATCACCAGCACGTCGGCGCCGAGGAACTGCTCGAGCGCACTCGCACTACGCGCGGCCTCGGACTCATCGCTGCGCGCCAGGGACCTCTGCGACAGATGCGGCAGCTCATCGCTGGCGAGGTCGAGGTACGTGACCTCGGCCTCCGGGTGCGCTGCCTTGAGACCAGCGACGATCTCGGCCGTCAGGGCGCGGCTCGCCGAGCCGCTCCCAAGGATGCTGGAGTCGATGTGCAGTACTTTCATGACTTGTCTCCGATTGCCTGTTGGCTTGGAGACTAGGTTATGGCGTAGAACGATGGTTTGGTATCCGGCTATAATGAAACATATTGTCCTAATTTTAGAGTCAATGAGCGATGCAGCCCCTGGAAGGCTTCTACTACCTTACGCAGCTCGTCGAGCACGGTGGTTTTGCGAAGGCGGCCCGGGCGCTCGGAATCCCCAAATCGCGCCTGTCGCGCCACCTGGCATCGCTCGAGGCGCAGCTCAATGTACGGCTGGTGAACCGCTCGACGCGGCGCTTCGTGGTGACCGACGTGGGTCAGGAGGTTTACCGGCACGCCGCGGCGATGCTGGCGGAGGCGGATGCGGCGCTCGAGGCGGTGGAGTTCGCGCGCGCCAAGCCCGGCGGGACGCTGCGCGCGAGCTGCCCGGTTGCCCTGGCGCAATCTTCACTCGCGCCGATCCTGCCGGCCTTCCTCGGGACCTACCCCGCGATTCGGCTCGAGCTGCAGGTAAGCAATCGGCGCGTGGACGTGCTCGCCGAGGGGTTGGACGTAGCATTGCGCGTGCGCACCAGGCCGACCGGGGAGGACGGCCTCGTGATGCGCACGTTCCGCCAGGTCGACGAGTTCCTGGTGGCGAGCCCTGCGTACCTGCGCGGCGCCACCCCGCTCGCGGAGCCGGCACAGCTCAAAGACCATGCGACCCTCGACTATGGAGGCGAGTTCGACCGCCGCCCGTGGGAGCTGCTCGGGCCCGCGGGGCAGAGCGTCGCGGTGGAGCACACGACCCGGATCATCTGCCATGACTTCGTGGTGCTGCGCGCCGCCGTGCTCGCCAGCCTCGGCGTAGCGCGCCTGCCGGAGAGCGTGGTGCGCGCTGACCTCGCGAGCGGCGCGCTCGAGCGCGTATTGCCCGAGTGGCGCAGTCCCCAGGGGATCGTGCACGTGGTGTTTCCCACCCGGCGCGGCATGCTGCCCGCGGTGCGCGCCTTCATCGATTTCCTGGCGGAGCGGCTCCCGGCGACGCTGTAAGTTAAATTCCGGGGAACAAACCGCCACGCGATAGTCGGGCTCCAAGCCATTACACTAGCGGTGTCCCCGGAGGAACACCGACCCATGACGGTTCCCCGCATTGCCGTTCCCGGCCGGCTGGCCATCCTCGCAGCACTGACTCTCGCGGCGCTCGGCAACGCGCGCGCGGACAACACCGATCCTCCGACGCGGGTTGCGCAGTTGAGCTATGTCGAGGGCGCGGTATCGCTCGAGCCCGCCGGCATGCAGGAGTGGACTACCGCCGAGCGCAACCGTCCGCTCGTGGCCGGCGACCGGCTCTGGACCGACCAGCAATCCGTCGCCGAGCTCGATCTCGGCGACAGCGTATTGCGGCTCGGCGGCATGACCGGCTTCGCCTTTCTCAACCTCGACGAGCGCTTCGCGCAGATTCAGCTGAGCACCGGCACGCTCATCATTCGCGTGCGCGACACCTCGGGCGGCCAGAGCTACGAGATCGACACGCCGAATCTCGCCATCTCCCTGCAGCAGCAGGGCCTCTACCGCGTCGAGGTCGATGAGCCCGGCGACACGACGCTCATCAAGGTTTTAGAGGGCCAGGCGCTCGCTCTCGGCAGCGGCGAGTCGATTCCGATCGCCGCACCCCAGGTCATGGTATTCAGCGGCTCGACGACGCTCTCCTACAGCGCGGCCTCGCTCGGTCCGCCGGACGATCTCGACGAGTGGTCGGCGACGCGCGACAGCCAGGCAGCGGATTCGCCGTCGCTGCAGTACGTCGCCGACGACACTCCGGGGAGCGATGCGCTCGATGACAACGGCCGCTGGCAGAGCACGCCCGACTACGGTTACGTATGGACACCCGTGGTGGTGACCGCCGCGTGGGTGCCGTACCGCTTCGGACACTGGGTCTGGATCCCGCCCTGGGGCTGGACCTGGGTGGACGATGCACCGTGGGGCTACGTGACCTCCCACTACGGGCGCTGGGCTTTCTTCGGCGGCTCGTGGTCGTGGATCCCGCCGGCACGCGCACTCAAACCCGTGTACGCGCCCGCGCTCGTCGCGTGGACGCAGGGTCCCGGCTTCATCGCAACGGGCGCGAGCGTCGCCAACGTCGGCTGGTTGCCGCTCGGGCCTCGCGAGGTCTACACACCGGCAGTGCGCGTGAGCGATGCCTACCTGCGCAGGGTCAATCTCGCCAGTACGCTGAGCGCGAGCAACAACGCAAGCAGCCTCCGCTACGTCAACGGCACCGCGGCGGCGATCACGCAGGTTCCCCAGAGCGTATTCACCGGCTCACAGCGGGTCGCGACACACACGCTGCCGGTGACCGCGGCGACTCTCAGCGGGATGACGATCGCCGCGAGCGCACCGGCGATCGCTCCCGCGAGGCAGAGCGTGCTCGGTGCCGGCAGTGCGCGCGCGGCGGCGCACGCCCCGCCGGCGCTCGCCAATCGGGCGGTCGTGGTGCGCGCGACTCCCCCGCGTGCGCCGGCTTCTTTCGAGACACAGCTCGCCGCCATCCAGGCGAACGGCGGCCGGCCGCTCGCACGCGCCGAGCTCGCGCAGCTGCAGCCCGGGACCCCGACGGCCCAGGTGCACGCGCTCACGGCGAGCGCCGCTCCGCGGTCGAGTCTCGCGCAACGCGCGCATGCCCTCGAGAGCTCCTCGCTGCCGTCAGCCACGACGACGCGCACGTTCGTGTCCAGCCCCTCGTCCCCGAGTGTGGCGGCGCCATCCCGTGCCGACCGGCCGACCTGGGCGACGCAGCCTGCCGCGGCGCCCGACGATGAGAGCCGCGGCGCCAGTCCCCCGCCGCTCTATCAGTCGGACGCTGAGCCGGCTCCCGCTGCGGCAACCGCGGCGCCGCCAGCGCGCAGCTCGCAGGCGGCGACCAGTACGCCGTCGACCCAGCAGCATGCAGCGACCCAACAGCATGCCGCGACGTCGAAGCAAACCGACAATGCGCACAAGGATTCGCGCACGGAATCGAGCGCGCACGCCGAGCGCCCCGAGCATTAGGGCGGAAATCGCGCGTCGCTCGATGACGCGTAACGTCCGCCTCAGTCTGCCTCGTACTGCAGGGCGTCG
>JASHVF010000244.1 GCA_030039615.1 Gammaproteobacteria bacterium
CACAGCAGCGCGTAGGCGCGCGCGACCCCGTCGGGCCGCGGCCGGCTGCCGGCGCCCCTGAAGTGCCAGGCGATGATGGCGAGCCAGCCGAGCAGCGCCGCGACGAACGCCCAGCCGAGCGTACGGGCGTCGCTCACGTGCAACCCCAGGCGCTCGAGTATGTCGACCTGCGCTCCGTAGTCGAACTTCACCACGCGATCGTTCCACCATGCGTTGGCCGCGTCCCAGCGCTGCAGCAGCGGCGCGAGCCACGGGGTGCCGTGCAGCAGGCGGGTCGAGGCCGACATCGCCTCCGGGAGCAGGTCCAGCGCGCCGCGCTCGAGCCGCGCCGGCTCGACCACGGCGGTCGGATCGACGCGCGTCCAGCCGGACGCTTCGAGCCACACCTCTACCCAGGCGTGCGCATCCGACTGCCGTACTACGAGGTAGCCGCCGACGGGATTCCACTCGCCGCCGAGGTAACCGGTGACCACTCGCGCAGGCACGCCGCCCGCGCGCATCAGCACGCTGAACGCCGAGGCGTAGTGGCCGCAAAAGCCGGTGCGCGTGCGGAACAGGAAGTCATCGATCTCCTCGCGTCCGAGCGTCTCCGGCTCGAGGGAGTACACGAAGCCGCCGCGGCGCAGGAACTCGAGGGCCGCGGCCACGAACGCGGCGTCCGTGCCGGCGCGCGCGCGCAGCTCGTGCGCCAGGGCGACCGAACGCGGGTTGCGCTCGGCCGGCAGGTGCGTGTCTTCAAAGCGTTCCCAGGCCGAGAGCGGCGCGGCGGTGCGCTTCGCCGTGTACGACACCGCCTCGAAGCTGGTTGGATCCGACACCGGGCGCGCGGTCAGCAGCTCGTAGTCGCGCGTGAGTCGCACCGAGGCATCCGGCGACTGCGCGGGCGTGTCGAGCGCGAACCACCAGCGGTGACGGGTCGGCTCGAGGGCCACGTGGTAGCGATAGGCGGGACCCGTGAACTGCCACGGCAGGCGCGTGCGCGCATCGCCCGAGCCGCGCGACCACGTGGAGCCGTTGAAGTCGTGCAATACCGGACCGCGCCAGTAGCGCTGCGCGGGCGGGGGCAGCTGGCCGTCAAAACGCGCCCGGAAGGCGATGTCGTACGAGGTCGTGAGCTGACCGATGCTGCCGGGGCTCATGGTGTCGGAGAGGCCCGTGACGGCCTCCTCGCCGCGCGGCAGAGACCAGAAGGAGCCCGCCAGGCGCGGGAACAGCAGGAACAGCAGCACCGCGAGCGGCACTGCGTAGAGCAGCGTACGGCCGGCGAGCGCCAGCGCCGCGCGTCCCGGCAAGCCGTCGGTCGCGATGAGCGCGAGCGCCGCACAGCACAGCCACGCTTCGGCCAGATAGAGCGGCGCGCGAGCGAGGCTCTGGCGGTCGAGGCACGCCGCCAGCAGCAGGAAGAGCCCGGCGCCGACCAGCACCATCCGATCGCGGCGCTTGAGCGTCTCGAGCATCTTGAGCGCCGCCATGAGGATGAGGAGCGAGGTGCCGGGCGTGAGTCCGTTCAGCGTGTGGAATCGCAGGTACACGCCGATCGCGATCGCGAGCACCAGCGCTACTTTCGCGATCTGTCCGGGCAGCGGCAGCCGGGCACGTGCGGCGGCGAGCCGCCACGACATGAGGACGAGCGCCGCCGCGGTGATCCAGGCAGGCACGCGGTCGATGTGCAGCGCCATGCCGCCGGCGAGTGCCGCCGCCGCCCAGAGCAGTGCGCGCTCGTCCCTACGCTCGGGCATGCAGCGGGGCGCTGGCGGGAGCCGCGGCCGGCGACGGCGCGGGCACGGAGCCGTAGAGTGCCAGCGCCGCGAGGCAGCGGTGGCGATGCTCGGGTCCCCGGTTGGGGGCAAGCACCGTACCGGGAAGCAGCAGGCCGTAGCGCTCGCCGCCCGCCTCGGCGTCGACTATCCAGCGCGCGAGCTGTGACAGGCGCGCCTCGACGTCGGAGATGGGAAGCCGTGCGAAGTCGAACAGGCACAGGTCAGATCCCGTCGGGCTGTATTCCTTCACCAGCAGCGGCGCTTCGCGCGCGTAAGCCTTCCAGTCGACCTGGCGCGGGGAATCGCCGTCGCGAAAGGGCCGCAGGCCCAGCCATTCGTCGGCGCCGAGCGAGCCGTGCGCGTGGCTGCCGGGCTGAGCGCCGCTGGCGATCGGCCGCGGCCGCGAGCCCGCAGGCCGCGGGTAGACCAGCACCTCGATCGTCAGATGGACCCAGGTCCAGGTTCGAAACAGCCCGAAGGGATGGGTGCTGGTGAGACGCAGCCGCTCGATCCGCAGAATGCCGCGGCGCGCGGGCGCGAGCGGCAGCTCGAGTCGCGCGCTTTCCGAGGCCGGCACGTCGAGGCCGAGCAGCGGTCCTTCATCGAGTGCCGCCTGCAGCGCATAGCGGGTGCGGAGCGATGCATTCGCGAGCGTCAGGACGAGCACGCCGGGGCTTGCGGCGAACATCGCCGGAGCGCTCACCGCGGCGAGCGTCGCGCCGAGCAGATTGCGGTGACATTCGTGCATCGCCACCAGCGCGAACCCCGCGAGCAGGAAGGTCAGGAACAGCGCCAGGCTGTTGCCGTAGTTGAGGCCCGCGAGCAGCATCAGCAGCCACAGGAAGCCGAAGGCGAACCCGGCGCGCGTCGGCAGGATGTAGAGGCGTCGGCGCGCCAGCTGCAGCGGCAGCAGATCCGTGCCCTGGCGGCGGCGCACCCAGGCGGCCAGGCGGGCGCGCAGAGCGGCGGCGAACGGAACTCTCACGCCAGCCGCGCCGCCTCAGAGCGGCACCGGGACGGCGCGCACGATCTCGGCCGCGAGGCTGAGTCCGTCGCCGCTGCCGACGTCGCGCCGCTCGAGCCGGTGCGAGACGACCGGCGGCAGTACCGCCTGCAGATCCTCCGGAAGGACGGCCGAGCGCCCGTCGAGGTAGGCCCAGGACTGGGCGGCGCGCAGCAATCCCTGGCCGGCGCGCGGCGACAGGCCGAGTTTCAGGTCCGCGCGCTCGCGGGTCGCACCGATCAGCGCCTGGGCGTAGTCGAGCAATGTGTCGCCCACGTGGACGGCGCGCACGGCGCGCTGCACGCGCAGCACCGCCGCCGGGGAGAGCGCCGGCGGAATCTCCGGCAACAGGTCGCGCCGCTCACCGCCGCGCAGGAGCTCGCGCTCGTGCGCCGCGTCGGGGTAGCCGAGCGTCACCCGCATGAGGAAACGATCGAGCTGCGACTCGGGCAGCGCAAAGGTGCCGAGCTGCTCGTGCGGGTTCTGCGTCGCCACCACGAAGAACACGTCCGGCAGGCGGTAGGTGGTGCCGTCGGCGCTGACCTGCCGCTCCTCCATCGCCTCGAGCAGCGCGCTCTGGGTGCGCGGGCTTGCGCGGTTGACCTCGTCCGCGAGCAGCAGCTGCGTGAAGATCGGGCCGCGGCGGAACTCGAAGCGCTGGTGCGAACGGTCGAAGATGGAGACGCCGATGATGTCGGCCGGCAGCAGGTCGCTGGTGAACTGCACGCGCTGCCACGCCAGCCCGAGAATGTGCGCGAGCGCGTGGGCGAGGGTGGTCTTGCCCACCCCGGGAACGTCCTCGATCAGCAGGTGTCCGCGCGCCAGCAGGCAGGCGAGGCACAGACGAATCTGCTGCGGCTTGCCGAGAATGATGGTCTCGAGCGTGGCCAGCGCCGCGCGCAGCGCCGCGGAGTCAGCCAGCGCTTCGCCGGGCTCGCTCACTGGGCGTCGAGTCCGCGCACGCGCTCGAGCTGCGCGCGCAACCCCGCCGCCGTACGCTCGAGCTCGGCGAGGCGCTCGCGCTCGCCGGCGACCACTGCGGCGGGCGCGTTGGCGACGAAGCTCTCATTTCCGAGCCGCGTGCGCACCGCCGCGAGGTCCTTCTCCGCCCGGGCGATCAGCTTGCCGAGCCGCTCGACCTCCGCGGGCGCATCGATCAGTCCCGCCATCGGCACCAGCAGCGCGAGCGTGCCGACCAGCGCGATGGCCGACTGGGGCGCCGCCGCTGCCTCCTCCAGCACCGTGATGCTCTCGAGCCCCGCCAGACGCTCGAGGTACGGACGGTGGCGCGCCGTCAAGTCGCGGTCCTGGGCGTCCGCGTCGCGCAGCAGCAGCGGAATACGCCGCGCGGGGTTGATGTTCATCTCGCCGCGGATCTGGCGCACGCCGAGCACCACGGCCTTGATCCAGTCGGCCTCGCGCTCGGCCGCTTCGTCGGGCGGAAACTCGCCCGCGGACGGGTAGGGCGCGAGCATCACGGTCGCGCCGCTCACTCCGGCGAGCGGCGCGGCGCGCTGCCAGATCTCCTCGGTGATGAACGGCATGAAGGGGTGCAGCGCGCGCTGCAGCGCCTCGAGGATCTGCGCGAGCGTGCGCCGCGTGCCGGCGCGTGCGGCCTGCGTGGAGTCCGCCGCCTGCAGCAGCGGCTTGGTGAGCTCGAGGTACCAGTCGCAGAAGTCGTACCAGGTGAACTCGTAGAGCGCGGTGGCGGCAAAGTCGAAGCGGTAGTCGGCGAGCGCCGCCTCGACGGCGGCCAGCGCGCGCCCGAAACGCGCGCGGATCCAGCGATCGGCCACCGACAGCTCGAGCGGCGCGCCGGCGGCCGCCGCAGCGTGCTCGCCGAGGGCGAGGGTGACGAAGCGCGCCGCGTTCCACAGCTTGTTGCAGAAGTTGCGGTAGCCGCCCACGCGGCCGAGGTCGAAGCGCAGATCGCGGCTCGGCGAGGCGAGCGCTGCGAAGGTGAAGCGCAGCGCGTCGGTGCCGTGCGGCGCGATGCCCGCGGGATACTGGCGGCGGGTGGCCTTGTCGATGGCGCCGGCGAGCTGCGGCTGCATCAGGCCGCTGGTGCGCTTCGCGAGCAGCGCCTCGAGCGAGATGCCGTCGACGATGTCGAGCGGGTCGATGACGTTGCCCTTGGACTTGGACATCTTGTCGCCGTGCTCGTCGCGGATCAGGCCGGTGATGTAGACGTCGCGGAACGGCACCTCGCCCATGAACTTGAGCCCCATCATCATCATGCGGGCGACCCAGAAGAAGATGATGTCGAAGCCGGTCACCAGCACGCTGCCCGGGTAGAAGCGCGCCAGCGCATCGGTGCTCTCCGGCCAGCCGAGCGTCGAGAACGGCCACAGCGCCGAGGAGAACCAGGTGTCGAGCACGTCTTCGTCCTGGCGCAGCGGCGCCCGGGCATCGAGCCCGTGGCGCGCGCGCACCTCCGCCTCGTCGCGCCCGACATACACGCGGCCCGCATCGTCGTACCACGCCGGAATGCGGTGTCCCCACCACAGCTGGCGGCTCACGCACCAGTCCTTGATGTTGCGCATCCATTCGAAATAGGTGCGCGCCCAGCTGTGCGGCACGAAGCGGGTGCGGCCCTCCTCGACGGCGGCCACCGCCGGCGCCGCGAGCGGCGCGATCTTGACGTACCACTGGTCGGTGAGCCAGGGCTCGAGCACCGCGCCGCTGCGGTCGCCGCGCGGGATCACGAGCCGGTGCTTCTCGACGCGCCGCACGAGGCCCGCGGCCTCGAGCTCCGCCACCACGCGTTTGCGTGCCTCGAAGCGGTCGAGACCGCGAAAGCGCTCCGGCACCGAGTCGTTGAGCGCTGCGCGCGCGGTGAAGATGTTGATGAGCGGCAGGCCGTGGCGCAGGCCCATCTCGTAGTCGTTGAAGTCGTGCGCCGGGGTGATCTTGACGCAGCCGGAGCCGAAGTTGGGGTCGACGAACAGGTCGGCGATGATCGGGATGAGGCGCTTGGCGAGCGGCAGCACGACCTGGCGGCCGACCAGGTGCCGGTAGCGCTCGTCGTCGGGGTGCACCGCCACCGCGGTATCGCCCAGCATGGTCTCGGGCCGGGTGGTCGCGACCACCACCTGGCCGCTGCCGTCCTCGAGCGGATAGCGCAGGTGCCAGAGCTCGCCGTCCTCCTCC
This sequence comes from Gammaproteobacteria bacterium, assembly GCA_030039615.1. Taxonomy (GTDB): domain Bacteria; phylum Pseudomonadota; class Gammaproteobacteria; order Steroidobacterales; family Steroidobacteraceae; genus 13-2-20CM-66-19. The sequence goes on from JASHVF010000244.1 coordinate 5,914, forward strand.
TCGGACTGCACTTCCAGATCCGACAGCGCGGTGAGCAGCACCGGGTCCCAGTTGACCAGGCGCTTGCCGCGGTAGATGAGACCTTGCTCGTGCAGCCGCACGAACACCTCGACCACCGCGCGCGACAGCCCCGGGTCCATGGTGAAGCGGTCGCGCGACCAGTCGACCGAATCGCCGAGGCGACGCATCTGCTCGGCGATGGTGCCGCCCGACTGAGCGCGCCACTGCCACACGCGCTCGATGAAGGCCTCGCGCCCGAGGTCGCTGCGATGCTGTCCCGCGGCGTTGAGCTGCCGCTCGACC
>JASHVF010000245.1 GCA_030039615.1 Gammaproteobacteria bacterium
CTTGGGCGCTGGCGCCGCGGGCCTGGCGGCGGCGCGCGCCGGCTCCTGCACCGCGAACGCGCCTCCCTGGGGATCGAGGAACAGCGCGATCCAGCTGCCGCCCGGCACTTCCACCGGCCCGTGCAGCAGCCGCCCGCCAGCCCCCTTGGCCGCGGCGACGGCGCGCGCCGAGTCCGGGACCTCGACGTAGCTCAGCCACGAAGGCGGAGTCGCCGGTCCCTGGACGTTGCAGATGCCGCCTACCATCGAGCCGAAGCGCTCGAAGACCTGGTACACGCCCATCGCGCCCATGTCGTGTGCCTGGCCCTTGCTCCAGCCGAACAACTCCCCGTAGAAGCGCAGCGCGCCGGCAACATCGGTGGTCGCCAGCTCATGCCAGGAGAAAACGCCGGGACCGGGGCTCGGGCTGCCGGCGCTGCCCGGCGCGGGCGTGAACAGCGCAAAGGTCGCGCCCTGCGGATCCGCGAGCACCGCGAAGCGCCCGATATTCGGGATGTCGGTGGCCGCCTTCCACACCTTGGCGCCGAGGCGCTGCGCGTGCTCGGCGGTCGCGTCGACATTGGGGGTGCCGATGTAGATCAGCCAGTGGGGCGGGGTTCCCGCGGCATCCGCGGGCAGTGCCATGAGCCCGCCGACCTGGGCCTGCCCGGCCAACCACAGGGTGTAACCCGGCATGCTCGAGGGTTGACTGCGCCACGGAAGTACCTTGGGGTAGAAGGCAGCGGCCCCGCCCGTGTCATTCGTCAGCAGCTCGTGCCAGATGAATTTTCCCCGGATATCGGCATTGCTCATGGTCTTTCCCTCTTGTTGGCAGACGACCCGTCGAGGATTGGCGCTGCATTCTGCCTCGGAGCGCTTTTCACTGCCATGACTCTTGCGGCGCGGCGTGCGCCGCGCCGCGCTCGCGCCAGATGAGGTAGAGCCCGCTCGCGATCACGATGCCGCCGCCCAGACACACCCGGGCGGAAGGCAACACCTGCCAGACCCGCCAGTCGATGGCCGCCCCCCACAAGAGCGCCGTGTACTCGAACGGCGAGACCGCCGAGGGCGGCGCGGAGCGGAATGCCTCGGTGAGCAGGTACTGGCCGGCCGCGGCGAGCACCCCGAGCGCCAGCAGCCACTTCCAGTGCGCGCGCTCGATGGCAACCCAGCCGGGGGCGGCGATCGCGGTCGTGAGTACCGTCATGATGCCGATGGTCCAGAAGACGACGCTGACCGTCGTATCGGTACGGGTGAGAACGCGCACCGCGATGCCGCTGAGCGCGTAGGCCGTCGCGCCGATCAGCGCCGCCACGGCGCCGAGACTCGCCAGGCCCGAGGTGCTCGGCCGCAGCATGACGAGCACCCCGGCGAGCCCCACCAGGATCGCGAGCCAGTTGCGCCATTCGAGCCGTTCGCGCAGCAGCGGCACCGACAGCGCCGCCACCAGCAGCGGCGCCGACAGGAACACCGAGTAGGCATTGGCGAGCGACAGCGAGCGCACCGCGTACACGAAGCCGCCGATCACCACGACGCTCAGCGCGCCGCGCAGCAGATGCATCGGCCAGCGCCTTGGCACGAGATCGCGCAGCCGGCCGGCTAGGAGCACCGGGGCGAGCGTGAAGGGGAGCGAAGTGGCGCCGCGCAGCGCCGCCACTTCCATCGGTGGATAGCGCATGGCGAAGAACTTGAGGACCGCGTCCATCAGCGAGAACACCGCGACCGCGACCAGCATGATCGCGATGGCCTTGAGCCTGCGCTCGCGCACCGCTCTTAAGCCGCTGGCCCCGCCTCTGCCGGGTGGACCGCGCCGGCCACGGGGCGATAGCGGGTGCCGAGCCAGCGCGCCGGCAGCGGGAAGGCGCTCACCAGCGACACGATGAGCGAGGAAGCGTAAGGCACCGACTGGATGAGCAGCACGACGATCCACGCCAGCCGGTCGGGGCCTGCGGTCTCGCGCGTGCCGGTGTAGGCGACCCCCCACGCCGACAGCGCCAGCCCGATCACCATGATGGTCTCTTCGCGCGCCGCGCCGAGCGCGCGCAGCAAGCCCGAGGTGCTGGCCTGCTTCGGGGTGCGGAAGAACGGTTCGCTGCGGGTGACCAGACCCTTGATCGCCGCGGTGCCGATGGTGTGCGTCAGCGCGAGACCGGCGATCGCCGCCGCCACCGTCTGACGGATGTTGGCGCCGACGCGCACATGGTACAGGTGCACGAGCTTGGCGAGCTTGAAGGTGAACAGCGACAGCGGCAGCACCGAGTACATGACCAGCGGCGGGTCCACCTTGCCGGGAGCCCAGATCATCGCCGCCGACCAGCCGAGAGCGGCCAGGTTGAACAGCAGATTGCAGCCGTCGGCCACCCACGGCAGCCAGCCGGCGACGAAATGGTAGCGCTGCCCCGGGGAAAGCGGGCCGCCCTCGAGGAACAAGGCGCGCGCGTGCGCCTTGAGAATCTGCATGGCGCCGTAGGCCCAGCGGAAACGCTGCTTCTTGAAGTCGATGAAAGTGTCTGGCATCAGGCCGCGGCCGAAGCTCACCGGCACGTAGATCGCGTCGTAGCCTGCCTCGAAGATGCGCAGTCCGAGCTCCGCGTCCTCCGTGATGCACCATTCCGCCCAGCGGCAGCGCGCGAGCTGCGCGCGGCGCACCATGGTCATGGTGCCGTGCTGGATGATGGCGTTACGCTCGTTGCGCGTGATCATGCCAATGTGGAAGAAGCCGCGGTATTCCGCGTAGCACATCGCCTTGAAGGCACTCTGGTCGGCGTCGCGGTAGTCCTGCGGCGCCTGCACGATGGCGACGCGCGGGTCCTGGAAGGCGGGTGCCAGCTGGCGCAGCCAGCACGGCTCTACCACGTAGTCGCTGTCGATGACCGCGACGATGGCGGCATCGGCCGCCATGCGGTCGAGGGCGTAGTTGAGCGCGCCGGCCTTGAAGCCGGCGAGCGGCGCCACGTGGAAGAAGCGGAAACGTGACCCGAGCTTCGCGCAGTGCGCTTCGACCGGGCGCCAGACGTTCTCGTCGCGCGTGTTGTTGTCGATCACCAGCACTTCGAAGTCCGGATAGTCGAGCCTCGAGAGCGCATCCAGCGTCTCGATCAGCATGTCGGGCGGCTCGTTGTAGGCGGGCACGTGGATCGAGACCTTGGGCGTCTGGGCGCCGGCGGTGAAGGTCGGCGCGCCGAGGCGCCGGCGGTATGCGACCCAGTGTGCTTCCGCCCACTCGTGCGCCTCGGCGAGCAGCACCAGCAGCACGCCGAGCATGCCGAGCAGCAGCAGCACGCCCGCGATGACGCTCGAGACCGTCATGTACTGCTGGGTGAAGTCATAGATCACCCAGACGGCGATGGTGGTGGCGGCGTACACCACCACCGCGAGGAAACTGCGGCCGCGGTTGCGCAGCGCGTCGCTGGTGAGATACACGAGCCCGAGCACCGCCAGCGCCACCGCCACCGAGATCGCGGCCAGGATGTGCCACTCCGGCACGCGCACGATCGGCTCGGTGAAGGCGAATTTGGGCTGCCGCTCGACGTCGTACACGCCCCAGTAGGAGCCGACCGCGCCCTCCTGGTAGGCCTTCCACGGCTGGTCGAAGGCCTCCATGACGTAGTACTTGATCTGCTCCTTCTCGGCGCGCGCGAGAAAGCGGCGCAGGAACAGCGCCTCGTTCGCCACCGACGCAACCGCCGATTCGCGCGTGCGCCCGCGGCTCGGCCAGCCGATCTCGGCGATGACGATCGGCTTGTGCGGGAAGGTCTGCTGCAGCCGCTTGAACTGCGTCAGCGAGTAATCCACCGCCGCCTCGACCGGCACGCCCTCCCAGTACGGCAGCAGGTGCACGCCGATGTAGTCGACGTGCTGGGCGAGCTCGGGGTGCGCCAGCCAGGTGTGCCAGGTCTCGGCGGTGCCGACCGGCTGGCCGATGGCGGCGCGGGCGCGGTCCAGATATTTCTCCAGCTCCTCGAGCGTCAGATCGCCGCGCAGCAGCACCTCGTTGCCGATCACGACGCGCACCACGTTCTGGTGCGTGTCGGCAAGGTCGATGAGTGTCTTCATCTGCTCTTCGTTCTTGTCGAGGTGGCCGTCGAGCCAGGCGCCGAGCGCGACGTTGAGGCCGTGCCGATCGGCGAGCTCGGGGATGTCGGCGAGCGTTGCGCCCACCGAGTAGGTGCGCACGGCGTTGACCTTGCCTTCGAGCAATGCCAGGTCCGCGTCGATCTCGGCGTCGGTCGGCATCTTGAACGTCGTGGGATCCTCGTTGGCGCGGAACGGCGAGAAGGCGAATCCCTGGATGCGCGCCGGCCAGGGCGGCTCGCGCGTCGGGCGGTTGAGGTAGGCCCATACCGCAAAGGTGAGCGTGGCGAACACCGCCGCGATGATCAGGCTCGGGATCGTCTTCATGGAGC
>JASHVF010000246.1 GCA_030039615.1 Gammaproteobacteria bacterium
CAAGCAGTAGCGGCGGCACTGCCGCGGGTGCGCCCTCAGGCGCGCGCGGCGCCGCGCGCCCACGCGCGGGCGCGCCACACTCCGTCCCCGGCGTACAGCACCAGCGCCGCCCACAGCAGCGTGAATCCCGCCGCACGCGCCCGGCCGAAGTCCTCGCTGTAGAACAGCACCCCGCACGCGAGCTGCAGGCTCGGGCCGATGTATTGCAGCACGCCCACGGTCGAGTAGGGCAGCAGCCGCGCGCCGTAGGCAAAGAGAAAGAGCGGCACCGCCGTGAAGACGCCGCTGCCGATGAGCAGCGCGTCGATGGCCGCTCCCTGGTGTCCGAAGGCGCCGCCGCCGGCGGCTTCGCACCAGGCGAGGTAGCCGAGCGCCAGCGGCAGCAGCAGCAGCGTCTCGGTGGCGAGTCCCGGCAGCGCCTCGACGCTGATCACCTTGCGCGCGAACCCGTAGAGCGAAAAGGTCAGCGCCAGTGCCAGGGCGATCCAGGGCGGTCGCCCGGCCTGCACCGCGAGATAGAGGACCGCAGCCGCGGCGAGCGCGATCGCGGTCCACTGTAGCGCGTTCGGGCGCTCGCGCAGCACCAGCACGCCGAGCAGCACGTTGACCAGCGGGTTGATGTAGTAGCCGAGACTCGATTCGACGATGTGCCGGTGCGTGACGCTCCAGACGTATACCGACCAATTGCAGCTGATGAGGAGCGCCGAGGTCGCGAGCCCGGCGAGCAGCCGCGGCCTGGCGAGCGTAGTGGTGAGCCGGCCGAGCTCCCCGCGCAGCAGCAGCACCGCCGTGAGCAGCAGGCATGACCAGGCGACGCGGTGCGCGATGATCTGCATGGCGGGTACGCCGCTCAGGGGGTGCAGGTAGACCGGGAACAGGCCCCAGATGAAGAACGCGGCGCTGCCGGCGGCGAGCCCGCGCGGCGAGAGTCGGGCGGGGGTCATTGGCAGCCCGGAGCGTTCATGGATCAGGCGCGTCCGGTGGGAAAGGGCAGCACCGCATCGATGTGCGCGGCTCCGAGCGCGAGCATCAGCGTGCGGTCGAAGCCGAGTGCGACGCCGGCGCAATCGGGCAGCCCGGCGGCGAGCGCTGCGAGCAGCCGCTCATCCGGCGGCCATACGGGGAGTCCGGCGCGCGCGCGCGCCTCGTTGTCGCGCTCGAAACGGGCGCGCTGCTCGGACGCCGACTGCAGCTCGTGGAAGCCGTTGGCGAGCTCGATCCCGTCGCAGTACAGCTCGAAGCGCAACGCAGTGCGCAGGTCCGCCGGGTCGAGCCGTGCGAGCGCCGCCTGACTCGCCGGGTAGCCATGGATGAAGGCGAGGGCGCCCTGGCCGAGCCGCGGGCCGACGCCGAAGCCCATCAGGAACTCGAGCAGCTCGTCGCGGTTCGCGGCGCTCTCTCCCTGCCAACCGAACCGCTGCCCCGCCGCGAGCAGCTGCGCCGCCGTCGCCTCGAACGGGTCGAGGCCGAGCGCATGCAGGAACGCCTCGCGGTAGCTGAGGCGCTCGCTGCGGCGCGCCGCGCCGGCCGGCCCGAGCAGCACGCGCACCAGCGCCTCGACCTCGTCCATGAGGGCGGCGAGCGAGACATTCAGTCGGTACCACTCGATGAGGGTGAATTCCGGGTTGTGCAGCCGCCCGCGCTCATTGCCGCGTACCACGTGACACACCTGGTAGATGTCGCCGCTGCCGGCGGCGAGCAGCCGTTTCATGGCGTACTCGGGCGAGGTATGCAGGAACAGCGGCTCCCCCGGCGGCGCGAGAGCGACGGTGGCGCTCGCGATGTGCACATCGCTCACCGGCGCGTTGACCACGAGCGGCGTGTCCACCTCGAGTACGCCGCGCGCGGCGAAGAACTCGCGGCTGCGTGCCAGCAGTGCCGCCCGCGTGCGCAGCGCCCCCGGCGCGGCGCTCGGTCGCCAGTCGTCCGGCTGCCTCATGCGAGGCGCGCCAGCGGGCGGCCGACGCGCACGGTGCTGCCGGCGCCGAGCCCGTCCAGCCACTCGCTCCTGCCGGGCGGCAGCAGCAGGATTACGGTGGATCCCATGTTGAAGCGGCCCATCTCCGCGCCCTTCGCGAGGGAGAGCCCGGTGTGCACGAAATCGAGCGGCAGCTCGGCGCGGCTGCGCGGCGTACGCGGCGTCACGTCGCCGTGCCACACGGTCGAGATACTGCCGACGAACAGCGCTCCCACCAGCACCAGCGCGAAGGTGAGCGTACCCGCGGCGAACACGCACACCACTCTCTCATTACGGGCGAACAGGCCCGGCACCTGCGTCGCAGTAGTGGCATTGACGCTGAAGAGGTCGCCGGGCAGGTACCAGGCGGCCTGCAGCGTCGCGCCGAGCGGCATGTGGATGCGGTGATAGTTGTACGGGGCGAGATAGAGCGTCGCGAACGCCCCGCCGCGGAACACCGCAGCCCAGCCGGGGGCCGCCTCATCGAGCAGCGACTCGAGCGTATAGGCGAGGCCCTTGGCCTGCACCAGCCAGGGGCCGTCGGCGCGCCCGAGCTGACTGACGGTGCCGTCGACCGGGGATACCAGCAGCTCGGGCGCGGGATCGACAGGGCGCGCGTCGGCGCGCAGTGCGCGGGTGAAGAAGGCGTTGAAGCTCTCGTAGCCGCGCGGGTCCGGCTGCGCGGCCTCGTTCATGTCGGGGCGGTAGTTGACGACGAAGTTGTCGATCAGTGCGTTCTTCACCCAGCTCACGCGGTTGCGCGCGAGCCAGTACACCGCGC
>JASHVF010000247.1 GCA_030039615.1 Gammaproteobacteria bacterium
ACCGAATGAGGCGCAACGGGTAAAGACTCATGGCACAGGCAGCAGCAGCAACCGCCACCGTCAGGACGATCAAGCGCGACGTGCCCTTCGCGTGGGAGGGGCGCGACAAGCGCGGCGCACGCATCAAGGGCCGGAGCCTGGCCCCGGACGAGAGCGCGCTGCGCGCGGAGCTGCGCCGACAAGGTATCGCCCCGTCGCGCATCCGCAAGCAGCGCGACAGCCGCCGTGGCGGCAAGGTCGACGCGGGCGACATCGCGGTTTTCAGCCGCCAGCTCGCCACGATGCTGACCGCGGGCATTCCGCTGGTGCAGGCCTTCGAGATCGTCGGCAATGGCAACGAGAAGGCGGCCATGCAGCGGCTGATCCTCGACATCAAGGCCGACGTCGAGGGCGGCACCTCGCTGCACGAGGCGCTCGCCAAGCATCCGCTGTATTTCGACGACCTGTTCGTGAACCTGGTGGAGGCCGGCGAGCAGGCTGGCGCCCTCGAGTCGCTGCTCGACAAGGTCGCCACCTACAAGGAGAAGACCGAGGCGCTGAAGAAGAAAGTGAAGAAGGCGCTGTTCTACCCGGCGGCCGTGCTGGTAGTGGCGGTGATCGTCACCGTGGTGCTGCTGATCTTCGTGATTCCGCAGTTCGAGGCGCTCTACAAGGGCTTCGGCGCGGACCTGCCGGCCTTCACGCAGTTCGTCATCGGCATTTCCCGTTTCGTGCAGAAGGACGGCCTGTACCTGGCCGTGGTGCTGGCCGGGGTGATCTGGGCGTTCTTCTACTTCAAGAAGCGCTCGCGGGCGATGCGCCAGTTCCTGGATCGCGCGGCTCTCAGAATCCCGATCATCGGGCCGATCCTCAACAAATCCGCCATCGCGCGCTACGCGCGTACGCTTTCGACCATGTTCGCCGCAGGTGTGCCGCTGGTAGAGGCGCTCGAGTCGGTCGCCGGCGCCACCGGCAATATCGTCTACGAGACCGCCGTGCTCAAGATGCGCGACGAGGTGGCTACCGGTCAGCGCCTGCAGCGCGCCATGGAGGCTACCGGCCTCTTTCCCAACATGGTGAATCAGATGATCGCGGTGGGCGAGGAGTCGGGGTCGCTCGATGAGATGTCGGGCAAGGTGGCGACCTTCTACGAGGCCGAGGTGGACAACGCGGTGGATGCGATGTCGAGCCTGATGGAGCCGCTAATCATGGTGGTGCTCGGCGTGCTGGTCGGTGGCCTGGTGATCGCCATGTACCTGCCCATCTTCAAGCTCGGTTCGGTCGTCTGATCATCGCGAGCCGTTCTCTGGTTGCGGAAGCGCCGCGCTCTGCGCGGCGTTTTCTTTCAGGAATGGGGAACCCACGGTGTCGGTGATCGAGCTGCTCGCCGCCTCTCCGGCAACCTTCATCGGCACCTGCCTGGTGCTGGGCCTCGCGGTCGGCAGCTTCCTCAACGTGGTGATCTATCGCCTGCCGATCATGCTCGACCGGCAGTGGCGCGCGCAGTGCGCCGAGCTCGCCGGCCACGACCCGCACGCCACGACCGTGGCGGCGGAGCGCCCCGAGCGCTTCGATCTGGTGGTGCCGCGCTCCGCCTGTCCCGCCTGCAAGGCGCCGATCACGGCGCTGCAGAACGTGCCGCTCATCTCGTGGGTCGTACTACGCGGCCGCTGCGCCCGCTGCGGTGCGGCGATCTCCGTACGCTATCCGCTGGTGGAGCTGCTCACCGGGATCCTGTCAGCGTGGGTGGCGGCGCGCTTCGGCTTCGGTCTCGGCGCGCTCGGCGCGCTGCTTCTCACCTGGTTCCTGATCGCCCTCACCTTCATCGACATAGACACGCAGCTGCTCCCCGACAGCCTGACGCTGCCGCTGCTGTGGCTCGGGCTCACATTGAGCCTGTGGGGGACGGCCGGCGGCGCGGGTGTGCCCGTCGACCTGCGCTCGAGCGTGATCGGCGCGGTTGCCGGTTACCTGAGCCTTTGGAGCGTCTATCATCTGTTCCGTCTGGTCACCGGGAAGGAAGGCATGGGCTACGGGGACTTCAAGCTCCTGGCGGCGCTCGGCGCCTGGCTCGGGTGGCAGATGCTCCTGCCCGTCATCCTCATGGCCGCGGTCGTGGGTGCGGTCGTTGGCATCGTGCTGCTCGCAATGCGCGGGCAGAGCCGCAGCACGCCGATCGCCTTCGGCCCGTTCCTCGCGACCGCCGGGTGGCTCGTGCTGATGTTCGGCCACGAGCTCGTCGGCCGCTACCTCACGCTCTTCGCGATGCGGTCGTGAGCACGCCGGCGGCCGCGCGCGTCTGGCGTGTCGGTTTGACCGGCGGCATCGCCAGCGGCAAGTCGACCGCCGCCAAGTTCTTCGGCGCTCTCGGGGTGCCGATCCTCGACAGCGACCAGGTGGCCCGCGAAGTCGTCGAGCCGGGCCAGCCGCCGCTCGAGAGGCTGGTGGAGCGCTTTGGTCGGGGGATCCTCACGCCCGACGGGCACCTCGACCGGCCGGCGCTGCGCAACATCGTGTTCGCCGATCCCAAGGCCCGCGCCGATCTGGAGAATCTGACGCATCCGGCGATCGGCGCCGCGCTCGAAGCGCGCTCGGCCGCGGCCGGAGGCCCCTACCAGATTCTGGTGATTCCGCTGCTGGTCGAGAAGAATCTCGGCGCGCACGTTGACCGCGTACTGGTGGTCGATTGCGACGAGGAGCTGCAGCTCCGCCGGCTGCACGCGCGCGACGGTGCGACGCGCGCGCAGGCGCAGGCGATCCTCGATGCACAGGCCCCGCGCAGCGCGCGTCTCAAAGCCGCCGACGACGTCATCACGAACGAGGCGGACATGGGCACGGTTCAGGCCCAGGTCGCCGCCCTGCATGCGCGCTATCTCGAGCTGGCGCGCGCGCCGCGCAAGTGAGGCCACAACCGTTTACGGACGCGGCGCAAGTCAAGCAGAATAGCGCCATGGCCGAATCCGCCCTGTCCGAGCCGCAACCTGCGCAGGCGGCGCTGCCCGACGCCGAGCTGCTGGTGTTCGAGCAGCCCCTGAACGAAAGAATGCGCACCTTCCTGCGCCTCGACTTTCTCTATAACCAGGCGCTCTACCACAACGAGATGGCGAGCCAGTGGGGCAGCCGCGCTGCGCTCGCGAGCCTCATCGACATCCTCGCCATCACGACCCGCGGCGACGTGCGCTCGGACGTGCTCAAGGAGCTCGAAGCCCAGCTCGCCTCGCTCAACGAGTTCCAGTCGCGCCCGGGCGTCGACGCGCAGCGCCTGAAGACGCTCATCGCGAACCTGCTGCGGCTGCGCACCGATCTGGCGGGCGCAGGCTCGGCCTTCCTGCAGCCGCTGCGCGACTCGGAGTTCCTGAGCGCCGTGAAGCTGCGCAGCGCGATCCCGGGCGGCACCTGCGAGTTCGATCTGCCGGACTATTACTTCTGGCTGTCGCAGCCCGACGAGCTGCGCATGCGCACCTTCAGCCAGTGGCTCGCGCTGCTGCGCCCGCTGTGCGATGCGGTCGCGGAGCTCTTGTGGCTCACCCGGCAGAATGGCCGCACGCGCGCCGAGGTCGCCAGCGGCGGCACCTTCAACATCGCCTTCGACCGCGATCATCCGCTGCAGCTGTTGCGCATCTCGCTGCCGGCATCGACCGGGCTCTATCCGGAAATCAGCGGCGCCCATTACCGCTGCAACGTGCGCTTCCTCGCCTGGAACGGGCTCACTTCGCGTCCGACTCAGACCGAGGAGGACGTCGCGTTCACGCTCAGCTGCTGCACCTGAGTCCCCCGGCCGCGATGAGTCCCGCCACGGTCAGCTGCCCTACCTGCGGACGCGAGCTCGAGTGGGCGAGCGCGGCCTTCCGTCCGTTCTGCAGCGAGCGCTGCCGCCTCGTCGATCTCGGCGCCTGGCTCACGGAGCAGCGCTCCATTCCAGGGGAGAGCGCCTCCGGCGCCGCAGAGCCGGCGTCGCAGGAACCTGCGGCGAAACCCCCCCGCTCGTGAGGTTCCGGCTCAAAGCCTGCGGGCTGCACTTGAGCGGCAGCGCCATCGCGCTCAGCCTGGTCCTCGGCGCCCTCTGGCTCGGCTGGTACCAATGGCCCGGCTGGTATCTGACGAGCGCGCTGCACGTCGTAGCCATCGTGGTGATGGTGGACCTCGTGCTCGGGCCCATCCTGACGCTGATCGTGGCGAATCCGGGCAAGCGCCGCGCGGAGCTGGCGCGCGACATCGGGGTCATCGTCGCGGTGCAGCTCGTGGCGCTCGGCTACGGGGCGCACACGCTCTGGGGCGGGCGGCCGCTCTACTACGCGTTCTCCGTGGACCGGCTCGAGCTGGTGCAGGCCTCCGACCTCAAGAGCGAGAATATCGCCTACGGGCGCCGGGCCAACGCGAGCCTCGCGCCCTTCTGGTACAGCCGCCCACGCTGGATCTGGGCACCGCTCCCCGACGATCCGCAGGAGGCCGAGAAGATCGTCGCCGCGATGTTGGTCGGTGGCCCCGACGTCATCCAGATGCCGCGCTATTTCCGGCCGTGGGACTCAGGACTCGCGCAGCTGCGCAAGCATCTCGTCAAGGTCGATGAGCTGAGCTTCTTCGCGCCCGGGGAGCGGCGCTCGCTCGCGAGGCGCATGGCAGAGCGTGGGCTGGCAGCCGACCAGGCCAACGCCATGGTCATGTCGGGCCGAAGCCGTCGTGTGCTGGCGGTGTTCGACCCCGGGACGATGCAGATCCGGGCCCTGATCAGGGCCGACTGAGCTCAGCCGCCTGCGCCTGGCGTCCCGGGGGCATTCACCCCGAGCCATTTCGCGAGGAAGGCCCACTGATCGGCGAAATCCTCGACCTGCATCCACACGGGCTTGCCGGCGCCGTGGCCGGCGCGGGTCTCGACCCGGATCAGGATCGGGTTCGGGCAGCTCTGCGCGGCCTGCAGCGCCGCGGCGAACTTGTAGCTGTGCCACGGTACCAC
>JASHVF010000248.1 GCA_030039615.1 Gammaproteobacteria bacterium
GCTGAAACCCGCCGCCGCGGTCTCGCTCGCGAGAATCCCGGCGAGCCTCGCGACGCCGGATTGAGGCGCGCTCGCCTCGCGCTCGAGCACGACGAGCAGCTGCGGCTTCGCCCAGTAGGCAAAAGTCGAGAGCGTGAGCGCCAGGGGAAGCGTCTGCCCGGAAAAGACGGCCGCGACGCGCTGTGCCACCGAGTCGAGGAGCGCGATGCGGCTTTCGGGAACGGCGCCGAGGAATGCGAGCGTCACGTGCAGGCTCGCCGCGGGTACCGGGCGGCCGCCGCAATGCCGCACGACCTTGCCGGTCGCCTGCACCAGGGCGGTGCGCTGCCCATCCTCCGGCCACAGGGCGAAGAACAGGCGTCGCGCCGGCTCGCCGCTCAAGGCAGGCGCAGCACGAGCTCGAGCGCGTAGCGGACCGCGAGGCTGCGCACCGCGGCACGATCCCCGTCGAAATGCTGCCGCTCGGCGATGGTCTCGGTGCGCCGCTCATCGCGCGCGGCGGCGCAGAACCACACGGTGCCGACCGGCTTCGCCGGCGTGCCGCCATCGGGGCCGGCGATGCCGGTGACGGCGATCGCGACGCTCACGCCAGGAACGCGCAGCGCTCCGGCAGCCATTTCGCGCGCGGTCTGCTCGCTCACTGCGCCGAACTCTCTGAGCGTGCCCGCCGTGACGCCGAGGTCGCGCATTTTCGCGGCGTCCGAATAGGTGACGTAGCCACACTCGAACCAGCCCGAGCTCCCGGGCACGTCGGTGAGCGCCTTCGCCACCCAGCCGGCGGTGCACGACTCGGCGGTGGCCAGTCGCCGTCCCGCGGCGAGCAAGCGCTCGCCCACGCGCTTCGCCTGCCGGTAGAGCTCCTCGTCGCTGACCATGCGTCTCGCAGGCTACGCGCGCGCGCCCCGGCCGTCGACCAGTGCGTCTTACGGTAGCCCTAGGTCTTGTCTGCTGCAGCCTCCCCAGGCACCGGTAGACCAACCTTGCGGCACAAGGCGGCCAAGCGCGGATCGTCCTTGTAGCGCAGGATGAAGGGGTCGAAGAGAAGGTACGCGATACCCCCATCACGGTTAGTCCACGCCAGATCGAGCCAGGCGAAGGTCTCCCTATCATTGTTGCGCAACGCGTAGACCTCGGCGATCTGGTAGGCGGCTACATCGGCATCCTTCTCGATCAGCGTCCTGAGCGCCGCGTCGGCCGCACTCCGGTCGCTGCCGATCTGCCGCGCGAGGGCGAGCGCGTGGTCCTGCCACCATCCAGGAGGCTCCTGCTGCGCGGCCTCGAGCGCCGCCTGCGCGTTGCGGCGCTGCACCTCGATGATCGCCAGCGTCTGGTGATAGATCGCCGCAGCGGGCTGCAGCTCGATCGCCCTGCGGATCGCCCGCTCGGCCTCATCGAGCCGGTTGAGTCCAGAGAGATAGAGGGCGAGCCAGCGGTACCAGTTAGCCCGCAGCGGGTCGGTGGCGAGCGCCTGACGCGTCAGCTGGATCGCCTGATCCAGCTCACCGTAAGTCGCGAACTGCTTCCCCAGCCAGAACCTCGCGTCGCCGTCATTCGGCGCGAGAGCCGCCGCACGGCGAAACTCCGCTTCCCCTCCGCGCCAGTCGAGGTCGGCAACCTCGAGTAGACGACCCCGGGCAACATGCGCTGCCGCAAGCTCTGGCGAAAGGGCGACCGCGCGGTCGGCCGCCTCGCGCGCCCGGGAATACGCCCGCTGCGCCGGCACGCCGTCGAGGTAATTTGCACTGAGGTCGGACCAGACTCGCGACAGCCCACTCCAGGCGAGCGCATACCGCGGATCGAGTTGCGTGGCCTGCGTGAAATACTCAATCGCCTTACGGTAATCGCCCTCCGTTTGCCGCAAAAAGTAGAACTGGCCCTGCAGCAGGGCGTTGTAGGCCTCAAGGCTCCCGCCCGGAGGCCGCTGGCTCTGCGCCGCAGCGTACTCACCGGGCAGGAGCTTCGCCCGCAGCGCCGCTACGACGGCACGGGTGATCTCATCCTGCAGCGCAAAGAGATCCTTGTAGGGCCGGTCGTAGCGCTCCGACCACTGTGTGCTGCCATCGGCCGTGTCGATGAGCGCGGCGCTCACCCGAATCATGTCTCCGGACTTGCGCACGCTCCCCTCCAAAAGATGCGCCACCCCGAGCTTCGTCCCGACGTTGCGGCTGTCTTCCTGCGAGTCCCGGAACTGGAACGAGGAGGACCGCCCGATCACCTTCAATCCCGGGAACTGCCCGAGCGCGGTGATCAGGTCTTCTGAGAGACCATCTGAGAAGTACTGCTGGCTTGCCTCCCCGCTCTCGTTCGCCAGCGGCAGCACCGCGATGGAGGCGGCCGGAGGAGCAGGAGGCTTCGATCCGATGAGTCGCTCGAGCGCGAGATACCCGACCGTCAGCACCGCCGCCGCCACGGCCGCACCTGCCGCGTACCTCACGCGCTGCCAACTACCGCGCGCGCGGGACGCACCACCTGCCACAGCGCTGCCTTTGGAGCCGGCTGACGCCTCGCCCGCCAGCAGACGCCGGATGCGCTCAACGAAAGCTGTCGACGTCTCTCCGCCCGGTAAACGCGTCCACTGCACCGCGAGGAATGAGTCCGGCACGTCAGCGTCTCGCTCGGGGACCGCATCCGTGCAGACGGGCACGATGAACGCCCGGTTGCGTCCCATCAGATGGGTGCGCTGATCGGCGAGATCCCATTCGAGGCGAAAGTAGCCTTCGTGACGCGCCTGGGAATGCGCCGATATGACGGGCAGAAACAGTGCGCAGTCGCGTATCTGCTTGCGTATTTGACGGTCCCAGGCATCCCCGCCCCGCAGCTCGCTCTTGTCGAACCAGACCTCGATGCCGGCGTCATGAAGTGCGGAGGCGATCCGCTCAGCGGCCTCGGCATCCTGTGAGGCATAACTCAGGAATATCGCCCTCGCAGCTGTAGAAGGCGGTGAGACCGATTGCGGTGCGCCGGCTTCTTCTGTGCTCATGGCGTGGCGGCTTCTGTGCTCGGGGAAGGATGCGCTCGCGCTACGCACGACCGCAAATGCAGTCGCGTGAAATACCCTGCGACTCCAGTTCACTGCGCTGCAGGGGATACCATGTGGACGCGCCCCCCACTGAGCTAAGCTGCGGGCCCGCGATGAGTTCAGACATCCGAATCGTTTTGGACAGCAGCCGCCTAACTCTTTGAATGGACACGCTCTCCGCCCACACGCCGATGATGCAGCAATACCTGCGCATCAAGGCCCAGCATCCGGACATCCTGCTCTTCTACCGCATGGGCGACTTCTACGAGCTGTTCTACGAGGACGCCCGCCGTGCCGCCGCGCTGCTCGACATCACGCTGACCGCGCGCGGGTCCTCCGCCGGCGAGCCGATCCCGATGGCTGGCGTCCCGTACCACGCCGTCGAGAGCTATCTGGCGCGCCTGCTCCGCCGCGGCGAGAGCGTCGCGATCTGCGAGCAGAAAGGCGAGCCCGGCAGCACGCGCGGTCCGCTCGAGCGCGAAGTGGTACGGATCGTCACCCCGGGTACCGTCACCGACTCGGCGCTGCTCGAGGAGCGCCACGACACCCTCGCCGCAGCCCTCGCACGTGAGGGCGCGCGCTTCGGCCTGGCGTGGCTCGATCTGGCCGCGGGGCGCTTCTCGGTGCTCGAAGGCGCAGGCGACGGTGCGCTCGCGGCCGAGCTCGAGCGGCTGAGGCCCGCGGAGCTGCTGGTCGCGGAGGGCAGTACGGATACCGGCCGCGGCAGCACGGTCGTGCGCCCGCGGCCGCCCTGGCACTTCGAGCTCGCGAGTGCCTCACGCGCACTGACCGATCAGCTCGGCACGCTCGACCTGAAGGGTTTCGGCGCCGATGAGCTGCCGCTGGCGATCGCGGCCGCGGGCGCGTTGCTGCAATACGTCCGCGACACGCAGCGCTCGGCGCTGCCGCACGTGCGCGCGCTCACCGTCGAAGAGCGCGGCGATGCGCTCATTCTCGATGCCGCCACGCGCCGCAATCTCGAGCTCGATGCGAGTCTCGGCGGCAACCCGCAGGCGACGCTGCTGGCCGTGATCGACGTGTGCGCCACCGCCATGGGCTCACGGCAACTGCGGCGCTGGCTCAACCGCCCGCTTACCGATCAGCAGCTGCTGCGCACGCGGCACCAGGCGCTCGCCGCCTTGATCGATGCGCGGCACTTCGCGGCGCTGCGCGAGCGACTCGCGGGCATCGGCGACATGGAGCGGATCCTCGCGCGGGTCGCACTGCGCTCGGCGCGGCCGCGCGATCTGACGCAGCTGCGCGCCTCGCTCGCCGTGCTGCCGGTGGTGCGCGCGGCGCTTGCCCCGATCGACTCGCCGCTGCTGCGTGCGCTTTACGGGCGCATCGGCGAGCACCTGCCGGCTCACGCGTTGCTGACGGCGGCGATCGCCATGGAGCCTGCCGCGATGGTACGCGACGGCGATGTGATCGCTGCGGGCTACGACGCCGCGCTCGACGAGCTGCGCCGCATCGCCACCCACACCGATGAGTTCCTCCTCGACCTCGAGCGGCGCGAGCGCGAGCGCACCGGCATCGCCGCGCTCAAGCTCGGCTATAACCGGGTGCAGGGATTCTTCATCGAGGTGACGCGGCGCGACGCCGAGCGTGTGCCCAAGGAGTACATCCGCCGCCAGACCGTGCGCTCCGCCGAACGTTTCATTACCGCCGAGCTCAAGAGCTTCGAGGACCGCGTGCTGGGTGCGCGGGACCGGGCACTGGCGCGCGAGCGCGAGCTGTACGAGGAGGTCCTGACACAGCTCATCAAGGTGCTGGCGCCGCTGCAGGCCACCGCCGCCGCGCTCGCCGAGCTCGACGCGCTCGCAGCGCTCGCCGAGCGCGCTGCCGCGCTCGAGTGGACGGCGCCGACCCTGGTCGGCGAGCCACGCCTTACGATCGAGGCGGGACGCCACCCGGTGGTCGAGCGCTTCACCGACGCGCCCTTCGTGCCCAACGATCTGCGCCTCGATGCGGACCGCCGCATGCTCATCGTCACCGGCCCCAACATGGGCGGGAAGTCGACCTACATGCGCCAGGCGGCGCTCATCGTGCTGCTGGCGCACATCGGCAGCTACGTGCCGGCCGACCGCCTGGTCGTCGGGCCGGTCGACCGCATCTTCACCCGCATCGGCGCCGGCGACGATCTGGCCGGCGGGCGCTCGACCTTCATGGTCGAGATGACCGAGGCCGCGAACATCCTGCACAACGCCAGCGCCCGCAGCCTGATCCTGCTGGATGAGATCGGGCGCGGCACGAGTACCTTCGACGGGCTGTCGCTCGCCTGGGCGATGGCGCGCGAGATTGCGCTACGCGTGCGCGCTTTCGCATTGTTCGCCACCCACTACTTCGAGCTCACCACTCTGGCAGCCGAGCTCGAGGGCTGCGCCAACGCGCACCTCGATGCGACCGAGCACGGCGACGGCATCGTGTTCCTGCACGCGGTCAAGGACGGCCCCGCCAACCGCAGCTACGGCCTGCAGGTCGCACAGCTGGCGGGCGTGCCGCCCGCGGTGATCGGCGC
>JASHVF010000249.1 GCA_030039615.1 Gammaproteobacteria bacterium
ATGCCCTGCGCCGTCGCCTGCACCAGCGCGCTCGGATCGCCGCTGTCGGGCGTCGCGGCAGTCGCGGCGGCGGCCGGAGCCGTCGGCGCCCCCGCGACCGGCGCACCCTGCGCCAGAGCGGCAGCCGCGGCGCCCGCGCCGATGGTAATCAGCAGAATGGTCGCAATTCTCATTTCTTAGGCTCCGTCTTACCCGAATCCTTGCCCGGGGTGCCAGTGCCGGCCTCCTGGCCGCCGTTATCGCCCTTGCTCGAGAAGCTCGCGAAGAACTTGTTGATCAGCGTCTCGAGCACGATGGCCGACTGGGTCATGTCGATGCGGCTGCCGTCCTTCAGGTAGGTGTCGAGGCCGCCGGGGCTGATGCCGATGTACTTGCCGCCGAGCAGCCCTTCGGTCTGGATGCTGGCGAAGCTGTCGTCGGGGATCTCGTTGTACTGCGGGTCGATGCGCATGCCGACCACGGCCTTGTAGATGCGCGAGTCGAAACGGATCGAGGACACCTCGCCGATGCGCACGCCCGACATGGTGACGGGGGAGCCGACCTTGAGGTCGCCGATGTTGTCGAACTGCGCGCTCACGTGATACCCCGCCTTCTGCCCCCCGAGCCGCAAGCCGCTCGCCGGCAGCTGGGTGGTGAGAAACAGGAGCGCTGCGAAACCCAGCAGCACGAACAGGCCCGTTCCTATCTCCAGGGTTCGATTGCTTTGCATGGCTCGGGGTTCCTTCTCACAGGAAAGCGGCGGTCAGCACGTAATCGAGCAGCAGAATGATCACCGACGAGGCCACCACCGTGCGCGTGGTCGCGAGTCCGACGCCTTCGGCGGTCGGCTCGGCATGATAGCCCTCGTGCACCGCGATCAGGCTGCAGGCGATGCCGAATACAATGCTCTTGACCAGTCCCTCGTTGACATCGTGCAGGTCGACCGAGCTCTGAGTCTGCGACCAGAACACGCCGCGGTCGACACCCATGAGCTGCACGCCGACCAGCTGCGCGCCGAACAGGCCGATCATGCTGAAGATGGCCGTGAGCAGCGGCATCGCGAGCACGCCGCCGAGAAAGCGCGGCGCCGCCACATAGCTGAGCGGGTCGACCGCCATGATCTCCATGGCAGTCAGCTGATCGGTGGCGCGCATCAGGCCGATCTCGGACGCGAGCGCCGTGCCGGCGCGGCCCGCGAACAGCAGCGCCGTGATCACCGGTGCCAGCTCGCGCAGCAGTCCGAGCGCCGCCGCGGTGCCGAGCGCCTCCTCGGAGCCGAAGCGCCGCAACAGGTCGTAGCCCTGCAGTCCCAGCACCATGCCGACGAACAGGCCCGACAGCATGATGATGATGAGCGAGCGGGCACCGGTGTTGTAGATCTGCATGACCAGCAGGCGCGGTCGCGCCAGTGCCGACAGGCTGCGGCTGAGGAGCTGCACCAGGAAGATCGTCACCGAGCCGAGCCGGCGCACGCCGCCGAGCAGGTAGCCGCTGGGACGCAGGTTGATCATCGCCGCTCCGCCTCGAGCAGCTGCGTCGCATAGTCCGGCGCCGGGTAGTGGAACGGCACCGGGCCGTCGGCGCTGCCGGTCATGAACTGGCGCACCGCGGCCGAATCGCTCGCGCGCAACTGTGCCGGGGTGCCGGCGGCCGCGACCCGGCCTCCGGAGATCAGATAGCTGTCGTCGGCGATAGTGGCGAGCTCGTGCACGTCGTGCGAGACGACGACGCTGGTGATGCCGAGAGCTGCGTTCATCTGCTTGATGAGGCGCAGGATGACGCCGAGCGAGATCGGATCGAGGCCGACGAACGGCTCGTCATACAGGAGGATCTCGGGATCCATGACGATGGCGCGCGCCAGCGCCACGCGCCGCGCCATGCCGCCGGAGAGCTCGGCCGGCATGAGGTTCGCGGCGCCGCGCAGCCCGACGGCCTGGAGCTTGGTCAGCACCAGCAGGCGGACGAGCGGCTCGGGGAGGTCCGAGTGCTCGCGCACCGGAAAGGCGACGTTCTCGAACACGTCGATGTCGGTGAGCAGCGCGCCGTTCTGGAACAGCATGCCGGTGCGACGCCGCAGGGCGTACACCTCGCGCTCGTGCAGCGTCGCGAGGTCGCGGTCGAACACCTGCACCCGGCCGCGCTGCGGGCGCACCTGCGCCGTGATGAGCTTGAGCAGCGTCGTCTTGCCGGTGCCGCTCGGGCCCATGATGGCGGTGATACGCCCGCGGCGCACGTCGAGGTCGAGGCCGGCGAAGATCGGGCGCCCGCCGACGGCGTAATGCACGTCGCGTACGGCGACCACCACATCGCCCGCGGGCGGGGTCGATGCGGCTCGTGCGGGGGCGTTGCTGCTCACGCGAGCGCGGTGCCGCGACCTGAGCGTCAGGCGGCCCGGCTCTCCATCTCGGGCGCGTACCGGCCCGTGGTTGCGGCACCGTTCAACTGCGCACGCCGCGCGAATTCCGTCTGGCCGGCCGCGAAATTCGCCGGCACTCCGCCCCAGGCCTTGAGCGCGGTGTCCTGCAGCGCCCGGCCGTAGCTGAAGGTGAGCGCCCACGGGAAGGGTCCCAGCCGGTTCATGAGAGACAGGTGCAGCGTCGCCTCGGTGGGCGACTGGCCGCCCGAGAGGAAGGCGATGCCGGGGACCGCAGCCGGCACGTGGCGCTTGAGCACCCGCACCGTGGCCTCGGCCACCGCCTCGGGAGGCGCGCGCTCACTCGCCTTCTTGCCCGAGATCACCATGTTGGGCTTGAGCACCATGCCCTCGAGCTGCACGCGCTGGGCAAACAGCTCATCGAACACGACGGTGAGCACCTGTTCGGTGACCTCCGCGCAGCGCCCGAGCGAATGCGCGCCATCCATGAGCACTTCCGGCTCGACGATCGGGACGATGTCGTTTTCCTGGCAGAGCGCGGCATAGCGGGCCAGCGCGTGCGCGTTCGCCTGGATCGCAAACGCGGTCGGGATGCCGGCGGCGATGTCGATCACCGCGCGCCACTTGGCAAAACGCGCACCCAGGCCGTGATACTCGATCAGCCGCTCGCGCAGTCCGTCGAGCCCCTCGGTAATCGTCTCGCCGGGGAAGCCGGCGAGCGGCTTCGCCCCGAGGTCTACCTTGATGCCCGGGATCATGCCGTTCCTGGCGAGGTACTGCGCGAACGGCGTGCCGTCTCTGGTCTTCTGATGGATGGTCTCGTCGTACAGAATCACGCCGCTCACGGCCCCGGCGGCGCCGGGGGCGGTGAAGAGCATCTCCCGGTAAGTGCGGCGGTGCTCCTCGGTCGAGTCCAGCTTGATGCTGTCGAAGCGCTTCTTGATCGTGCCGCTGCTCTCGTCCGCGGCCAGGATGCCCTTGCCCTTGGTGACCATCGCCAGGGCGACGCGGTTGAGCTCACTGAGATTCATCATCCACTCCTTAGGGCGAAACGCTTGCCGGCATGGCGGCCCCTGGCGTCTCGCGAGCGACAAAATTCGGGGCGCCAAGGATACCAAAGTCACCCCCTCTCCCGGTCGCGGAACAGCACCCGAGCGCTTGGTTCCGGTGGTAATTAGTACTAAAATAGTCCTAGTTTCAGGAGGGTGCCGCCATGCTGCGTATCAGCCGGCTGACCGACTACGCCACCGTGCTCCTCGCCGCGCTCGCGGGCGAGCCGACGCGCGTGCAGACCGCGGCCGCGCTCGCGGAGCGGACCCACATCGCCGCTCCCACGGTGAGCAAGCTGCTGAAGCAGTTGCAGCGCGCCGGCCTCGTGACCTCGACCCGCGGGCTGCACGGCGGCTACCAGCTGGCGCGCCCCGCCACGCAGATCAGCGCCGCGGCCATCCTGGATGCGCTCGAGGGACCGGTGGCGCTGACCGACTGCGCTGCGGGCCACGGCAATTGCGAGATCGAGGACAGCTGCCGCGTGAGCCGCGTGTGGCAGCGGCTGAATCTCGCGATGCGGCGCGCACTCTACGACGTGACGCTCGCGCAGCTCGCGGGCCTCGACGCGGCGCCGGCGCGGCTGCCCGGTCTCGAGCGCGAGATGAAGGCGGCAGCCGGCCGCGCGCCGGCACGCTGAGGACCCGCGGATGAGCGAGACCGCCAAAGAGCTCGAAGGCCTCATCGGCCGCGGCTACCAGCACGGCTTCGTGACCGAGATCGACTCCGACACGGTCGCGCCCGGGCTGGACGAGGATGTGGTGCGGCTCATCTCGCGCAAGAAAGGCGAGCCGGCCTTCCTCACGGAGTGGCGCCTGAAGGCGCTGCGCCACTGGCTCACCATGAAGGAGCCGCACTGGGCGCACGTGCGCTTCGCGCCGATCGACTATCAGACAATTTCTTACTATTCCGCGCCCAAGGCGACCAAGGACGGCCCGAAGAGCCTCGCCGAAGTGGACCC
>JASHVF010000250.1 GCA_030039615.1 Gammaproteobacteria bacterium
CGGCTTCCGAGAGCTGGAAGACGTCGAAGCGCGCGCTGTCGGCGACGCTCGAGAGCACCGCCTCGGGCGTCACGGGCGCGCCGCCCGCGAGCAGCGCGAGCTTGGCCAGCTCCTGGTGTGCGGCGAGCAGATTCCCCTCGGTGCGCTCGGCGAGCAGTTCCAGCGCCGCATCGCTCGCCGCCAGATTCAGCTGCCGCGCCCGCGTGCGCAGCCAGGCCGGCAGACGCCCCGCATCCACCGGCCAGACCGGCAGCCACGCGCCGTGCGCTTCCACCGCGCGCACCCACTCGGCGCCCTGCGCCTCGCGATCGAGGCGCGGCGTGAGAATGAGATAGAGCGTGTCGCGATCGCCCGCCTCGAGCAGCTCGACCAGCGCTGAGTTGCCGGCCGCGCCGGGCCGCGCGCTCATGCGGATCTCGAGCACGCGGCGCGCGCCGAAGAGCGAGAGACTGCGGGCCGAGCCGCGCACCTCCTCCCAGTCGCCGGCACGCTCCACGAAATGCACCTCGCGCTCGGCAAAGCCGGCCGCGCGCGCCGCGGCGCGCACCTGGTCGGCGGCTTCCCCGGTGAGCAGCGGCTCATCTCCCGAGACGAGGTATACGGGCAGCAGCCGCTCGCGCAATTGCGTCGCGAGAGAGTCGGGGGTGAGCTTCAAATGCGATCCGGCGGGGCGGCCACCGGCACATTATCAACCAGAAGGTCCCCGCCGGTCAGGTTCTCAGAACTTCCAGGCCACGCCCCCGTAGAGGCTGCGCCGCGGCCCCCATTGCGGCGCGAACACCCCGACCCCGGTGCCGCTGCGGATCTCGTACTGCTTGTCGAGCAGATTGATGACGTCGAAGCGCAGCGTGAGCGGCCCGGTGCTGCTCAGCAGAAAGTCGTGACTCACGCCGAGGTTCACCTGCACGTAGCTCGGGGTGTGATCGCCGTTGGGGATCACCTCGCCGTCCGGCAGCGTCAGGTCCTCGCGCAGCCCCGTGTTGAAAAGGAAATCGGCGCTGAAGCGCGTCCCGAGCCACAGGTAGGAGGCGCCGCCGGAGGCCGCCACCCGCCCCTCGTGGTCGAGATGGATGTAGTTGTCGGCGATGTAGTCGAGCTGCTGCTGCGTGAAATTGAACTGCGAGGACTCGACGTCCTTGCCGTGGGCGGCCTGGAACGAGAGGTTGGCGTAGGTGGAGAAATCCTTCACCGAGTAGTTGGCCGTGAACTCCACGCCGCCGATCAGGCCATAGCGGTAGTTGAAGGGCGTGAGGATGATGGGTGCGCCGAACTGCCCTTCGTCGATCAGGTGTTGCGATTGCTCGTAGAAGCTGTCGGCGCCGAGCGTGAGCGCGTTGTCCAGCAGCTTCTGCTGCACGCCGAAATCGTAATAGTTGGCCCGCTCGGCGATCGGCGGCGAATCGAGCGTGACCGAGCCCGGCGGCAGCGCGGTGGTGCCGGCGAACCGGGTGAAGGTCTCCGTGCCGATCAGCTCGAACGGCGGCGGCGTGAAGTAGCGCGAGTAGCCGCCGTGCACGGTCGTACCGCTGTCGAGCTGCCACACGAAGTTGAGGCGCGGGCTCAGCTGGCTGCCGCTCGAGTAGGCACTGTAGTGGTCGAAGCGCAGACCGTAGTTGAGGGTGAGCGGCGCCAGCACCTTCCACTCGTCCTGCAGATAGACGCTCTCGAGCTGCTGCGACTGCGTGCCGTTGTCGAGCACGGTGAGCGGCACGTCGCTGGTCTGCACGCCGGTGCTCGGGTCGATGGGCAGAACCTGCGAGGTGGTGTAGCTCTGCGCGCTGTCGTGCTGCAGGTAGAAGCCGGCACGCACGGTGTGGTCATCGCCCGCCTGGTACGCGCCGTCGGTCTGCCAGCCGAAAGCGGTGTCGTCCTTGAGCGCATCCTGCGCGATGCCGTTGAACAGCAGGTCCCCGACCCAGTCGGGCGCGAAGTGCAGCGTCGTGTAGCGCGCCGACAGTGAGCTCTGCCAGTTGAGATTTCCCGCGGCGTGCTGCCAGCTGACGATGGCGTACTGGGCCGCCTCGTGCTGCGTCTCGTCGAGATAGTTGCTCAGGTAGTCGCTGACACCGTTGACGACCAGGCCGAGCGGGGGCTCGAGGCCGCGCTGGTTCGGGATCTCGAAGGAGTCGTCGGAGGTGCCGAGGATCAGCGACACGCGGTTGTCGGAATCCACGATCTTCTCGAAATAGGCGAAGCCGTGCGCCTGGCTGGTGTGATCGTGCAGCGGGTTGACGCTGTCGTCGGGCGACTCGATGCCGAGGTCGTCGACCTTGTAGTCGCCGGTGAAGTAGTAGCTGAAGCCGCCCGAGCTGCCGCCGTATTCGGCCGCCGGCTCGAAGGTGCCGTGGCTGCCGCCGTACAGCGACAGCGAACCGCCGGGCTGCAGCAGACCGCTGTTGGTCGAGAGGTCGATGACCCCGGCCGTGCGCAGCCCGTACTCCGCCGGCAGCGCGCCGGTGATGAGACTCAGCGAGGAGATGAGGCGCGGGCTCAAGGTCTGGCTGAAGACACTGATGCCCTCGGGCAGGATGATGCCGTTCAGGCGGTACTGCAGGTCGTTGTGGTCGGCGCGCACGTGCAGCTGACCGAAGGAGTCCTGCACCACGTCCGGCGCCTGCAGCAGCACCTGGTTGAGCTGTACGTTCTCGCCGCCGGGAGTGGCGGCGATCGCATCGGCGGTGATGGTGTAGCTCGAGGCGCCGGTCTGCGTCTCGATGGTGGAGCGCGCCGCGTTGAGGCGCTGCGCCGTGACCACGATGGTCGCGAGCTGCGCGCTGGCGTCGCCGGAGGGAGCGTCGGGCGAGCTCGGCGTGCTCTTGGGAGTCGCGCTGTCGGCCGGTGCCGCGGCATCCGCACCCGCGGCAGCTTCCGTGGCCGGCGCGGCATCGCCGGCGGGGGGCGCATCGGCGGCCCATACGAGGGGCGCGGCCAGCAGTGGTGCCGCCAGGAAAGTGATGGCGGACGCTGCGCGGGGCGCAGCACCCGGAATTCGACGAATGAGCATGGATCACTCCGCAAAAGCCCGTGTCTCGCGCACGCCCCGATGCAGATCGGAGCTGCGCGCCTTCAGGAACCGGAACTGAATCTCAGGCTTGCGGAGGACCGCGACTGCGCGGCGTGAGGGTCTCGGCCGCGATGACGCGAACGACGGGAGCGGGAGTCGGCAGGTACACGGCCGCCGACGCGGCCAGCGTGCTGGCCGTGCCGGAGGCGGGATTCGTGACCTGCGCGAAGGCTTCGCAGGTCGGGCAGACGGCGTCGCTGTGCTGCGGGTCGGCGCGCAGCGCCGGCGCGCTGCCGCGCTCGCCGTGGCCCAGGTGCCCGAGCTCGTGCAGCAGCGCCCCGTGCTGGACCAACACCAGCAACAGCGACAGCAGCCAGGCGAGCGAGATCCTGCGCACTTTCTTACAATCGACGGCGGAACACGGGGCGCGGAGTGTAGCGCGGCCTCGGGCGAGCGGCCAGCGCGATCTGGCGAAACGGCTTACCGGTGCGCTCGAACGTTGTGCCGGTGACTAGGGACAGGCGAAGTCGGCATTGCCGAGCGGGTGGCACTGCGGCGGGAAGCCGTGCGCGCGCCAGTATTGCGGCAGATGCCAGTAGATGATCATGCGCTTGCGCGCCTCGGACTTGAGCCACTGCGGATCGGTGCGCGCCCAGGTGGTCGCAGGGTTGTCGGTAAAGAACTGCTGCATCCCGCCGTAGTCCTTCAGCAGCCAGAGCGCCCCGCGCGCGGCCTCCTGGTCGTCCTTCACGGCAGCGACGAGCGCGAGGGCCTCCTGGCGGTCGCCGGCAGCGAAGCTCGCATCGGTAACGGCGCGGAACAGCGCCTGCAGCAGCTGCGGCTGTGTGCGGAACTGCTGCAGCAGCGCGCCGATCGCGCCGATACGGTCGCCGCGCGCCGCGATCGCGGGCGCAAAATAGACGTCGTCGTTCACGTAGTTCTGCGCCAGGCCGACTTCGTAGAGGCGCAGCGCCTCGTCGCTGCGGCCTTCGAACAGCTCCATGACCGCGAGGTTGCGACGACAGGTCTCGTACGCCGGATCGAGCTCCAGGCAACGCCGGAAGTCCGCGGCCGCGCGCTCGAGGTATCCGAGCGTCTGCTGGTCGCCACCCCGCCACAGATGAGCCGTAGCGTTCTGCGGGTCGCGCCGGATGGCCTCATCGAGCGCCGCCAGTGATTCCTCCCAGCTGCCCCCGGTGCCGAGGGCGATCCGGTTGCTCTGCACCGCGCCGCGCACGGCGTACGCCAGCGACAGGTTCGGGTCGAGCTCGAGCGCGCGGTCGGCCGCCTGCAGCGCGGCCTGCTGGTAGTCGCTCTCCCCGTTCAGTCCCCACGCTTTCGAGACCACCAGCACCGCCGCGAGCGATTCCCACGCGCGGGCGAACCTCGGGTCTTGTGCCACCGCGGTCCTGAGCACCCCGGCGGCCTCGCTGAGATTTCCCTTGCTGCGCGCCAGGAACAGCGCATGACCCTTGAGATACAGATCGTAGACATCGACGCTCGCAGTGCCGGCCATCTCCTGCGCGGGCTTGCCCACACCCGCGGCGGCCGCGCCGAGCGTGCTGGTCAGCTCCCTGACGATGTCGCTCGCGATCTCATCCTGGATGGCGAACAGATTGGCGGTGGTGAGCGGCCGGTCGAAGGTCTGCGACCACAGGTGCCGGTCGCTCGCCGCGTCGACCAGCTGCGCCGTGACGCGCACGGTGTCGCCGGCCTTGCGCACGCTGCCTTCGAGGATGTTGCGCACGCCGAGCTTGCGCGCGATCTCGGGAACGCTCAGCTTGGTGTTGCGGAACTGGAACGCCGAGGTGCGCGAGGCGACCTTGAGCCCGCTCACGTGCGCCAGCACGTTGAGGATCTCCTCCGCCACGCCGTCGGAGAAATAGCCCTGGTTGCCCTCGGGCGAGAGGTCCGTGAAGGGCAGCACCGCGACGGAAGCCGCCGGCACCGCGCCCACCGGCGCCCCACCCTCCCCGCCCTCGGCTGCCGCCTCCTCGGCCGCGTGCCGGGTGGTCGTATCGCGCCATACCAGCGCGCCGCCCACCGCGAGCAGCAGAGCGATGATCATGACCTCGGTGGCGTTGAAGCGCTGCCGCGCATAGGTGCCGTGGTACCAGGCGCGCGTCACCACCAGCGGCAGGCCGCAGATCAGCAGCAGCGCGAACACTCGCAGCCAGGCGTGCGGCCAGGAGAGCGAGTTGGCGAGCATCTCGGCCGCGTGCAGCAGCGTGTAGGAGACCGCGAGATAGGCGAGCGTCCACTGCACCACCTTGTGCGCCTTGATGCGCTCCCAGACGCTCTCGAGAAAGCCCGCGCGACCCGGGGGCGGCGGGGCGGGCGCGGTCTTCGGTGCACGTGGGGCCATGTGGCTGGCGAGTGTAGCCCAGGGGGCGCGCGTCACGCCGCGCGCACCGCGCCGGTCGCGCGACCGGCGGCGTCGATCACGCCGTGGCGCTCGAGCCAGGCGCGTGCGTCGGCGGCGTCGCTCTCGAACCACGCCCGCGTCGTGCCGAGCCGGAAGCTGTAGCCCCAGGAATCCATGTCGGCGAGCATGCGCGTGCGGCCGACCGCGGGCAGCTCGCCGGCGAGCAGCACCTGCAGATAGCACACCGCCGACTCCTCGAGATCATCGCCCCCGGCGTCGGTGTCGAGCCCGGCGCGCCGCTCCGGGCTCATGCAGATGTAGTGACAGGCCTCGTGCAGAATCGAGTGCAGCGGCGTGTCGAGCCGCGCGTGGAGCTGCTCGCCCTTCAGGCCCGCCTCGCTGTCGCCCCAGTACGAGCCCGGGATCTGCTCGCCGTGCGCCACCAGCGTCAGTGCCAGCCCGAAGCGGTTGAGGAGCAGCGCCACGCCGAGGCGATCGACGCTGCGCAGCAGCAGCACGGCGGGGCTGCCGAACTCGGGCAGCGCGGTGAGCGTGGACGTATCGCCCGCGGCCAGCGAGCGCGGAGCACCGCCAGGAGCCCCCGGCACGGCGCTAGAGCCTCGCGAGGCGCCGCATGACCATCTCGGCGAGGTCCTGCGCCATGGCGCCGCGCAGGATGTCCGCCTCGTGTCCCTTGGCGAGCAGCAGGCGCGGATCGAAGCTGTAGCTGCGCGTGATGGAGAGGTCCTGCGGCGGCAGCAGCTCCTGGTCGCCGGCGGTGACCGAGAAGGTCACCGAGTAGGTGAGCTCGTACTCGTTCGGCTCGTTGATGTTCGACACCGACAGCACGCGCGGCTTCAAGGTGTCCTTGAGGATGGTGATGACCGCCGAGGCCTGGTTCCTCGCCGGGGCGAGCTGCGCGCCGTTCATGAGCAGGGAGTGCTCGAGGCTGTGCACGAAATCGCTCTGGCGGTCCTGGGTGTCGACGAACGGCGTCTGCACCGCGGCCGGCAGCGCCCTGTGCCCCTCGAGGTGAAAACCGCAGGCGGCGAGCGCGAGCCCCAGCAATGCGACTGCGGGCGCCCGCACTCTCACACCACCACGTTGACGAGCTTGCCGCGCACGACGATCACGCGGCGCACCGGCTGGTCCGCCACGAAGCGGCGCACGCGCTCGTCGGCCAGTGCGGCGGCGCGTACCGTACCCTCGTCCGCCCCCACCGGCACGGTGATGTGGCCGCGCAGCTTGCCGTTCACCTGCACCACCAGCTCGTGCGTCTCCTGGGCGAGTGCTTGCGGGTCGGGCTGCGGCCAGGGCTCGTCGACCAGCGCGCTCGCGTGACCGAGCGCCTGCCAGAGCGCGTGGCATACGTGCGGGACGATCGGCGCGAGCACCAGCACTTCGATGCGCAGCGCCTCCTGGCGCACCGCGCGGCCCTGCGGGCTCAGGTCGGCGAAGGAGCGCACCGAATTGAGCAGCTCCATCATGGCGGCGATCGCCGTGTTGAAATTGCGGCGGCGGCCGATGTCGTCGGTGGCCTTGGCGAGCGCCTGGTGCGCCAGGCGCCGCAGCTCGCGCTGCGCGCTATCGAGCGCGCCCGGAGCGAGCGCCGGCGCCGGACCGGCCAGCACGTGCTCGTACACCGAGTTCCACAGCCGGCGGATGAAGCGCGAGGCGCCCTGCACGCCCTCGTCGGACCAGGCGAGCGTGTCCTCGGGGGGCGAGGTGTACATGGTGTAGAGGCGCGCGGTATCGGCGCCGAAGCGCTCGATGAGCCCCTCCGGATCGACGCCGTTGCCCTCGGACTTCGACATCTTGCCCAGACCTTCGTGCTGCACCTCGAGCGCGTCGCCGGGACCGGCCAGGACCGCGTAGCGCACGCTGCCGTCGGGCGCGCGCTGCGTCTCGACGTCGGCGGGATTGAAGTAGCGCTTGCGCCCTTCGGGCGGCTGGTAGGAGAAGATGTGATTCAGCACCATGCCCTGGGTCAGGAGGCGCGTGAACGGCTCGCCGAACTTCACCAGCCCGAGATCGCGCATCACCTTGGTCCAGAAGCGCGCATACAGCAGGTGCAGGATCGCGTGCTCGATGCCGCCGATGTACTGATCGACCGGCAGCCAGTAGTCGACGCGCGCGTCCACCATGGCGCTTGCGTCGTCCGCACAGGCGTAGCGCATGAAATACCAGGACGAGTCGACGAAGGTGTCCATGGTGTCGGTCTCGCGCCGCGCCGCCCGACCGCACTGCGGGCACTTGCACTGGTAGAAGGCCGGCGACTTCGCGAGCGGGTTGCCGCTGCCGTCCGGGACCAGGTCCTCGGGCAGCACCACCGGCAGCTCAGCGTCCGGCACCGGCACCTCGCCGCACTGCGGGCAATGGATCACCGGGATCGGACAGCCCCAGTACCGCTGCCGCGAGATGCCCCAGTCGCGCAGTCGAAACTGCACGCGCTTGGCTCCGAGGCCCTTGTCCGCCAGCGCGAGCGCGATCGCATCCACGGCCTGCTGGAAGCTGAGGCCGGAGAACTCGGCCGAGTTGACCGTGATGCCGTACTCGGAATATGCCGGGCTCCAGGGCGCGCGCACCTCCTGGTACGCGTCGCTGCTCGAGCGCACCACGGTCACGACCGGCAGCTGGTTCTTCAGGGCGAACTCGAAGTCGCGCTCGTCGTGCGCCGGCACGCCCATCACGGCGCCCTCGCCGTAGCCCATCAGGACATAGTTCGCGACCCACACCTCGAGCGGCCGGCCGGTGAAGGGATGCAGCACGTGCAGCCCGGTCGCCATGCCCTTCTTCTCCTGCGTGGCGAGGTCGGCTTCGATGACGCTGCCGCGGCGGCACTCCTCGATGAAGGCGGCGAGCGGCGCGTTGGCGCGCGCCGCGGCGAGCGCCACCGGGTGCTCGGCCGCGACCGCCATGAAGGTCGCGCCGAAGAGCGTATCGGCGCGCGTGGTGAACACCTTGACCGACCCCGCGCCGCCGAGCGCGCGCGCGGTGTCGGGCGCGTACGGGAAGGAGATGTCGCAGCCTTCGCTCCTGCCGATCCAGTTGGCCTGCATGAGGCGCACGCGCTCCGGCCAGTCCGGCAGCTCGGCGAGCGCCGCGAGCAGCTCCTCGGCATAGCGCGTGATCGCGAGGTAGTACATCGGGATCTCGCGCTTCTCGACCGGCGCACCGGTGCGCCAGCCGCGCCCGTCGATCACCTGCTCGTTGGCGAGCACCGTCTGGTCGACCGGGTCCCAGTTGACGACGCCGCTCCTGCGGTAGGCGAGCCCGCGCTCGCGCATGCGCAGGAACAGCCACTGGTTCCAGCGGTAGTAGCCGGGATCGCAGGTGGCCAGCTCGCGCTGCCAGTCGATGGCGAAGCCGAGCGACTTGAGCTGCGCGCGCATGTGGGCGATGTTGTCGCGCGTCCACTTGGCCGGCGGCACGTTGTTGCTGATGGCGGCGTTCTCGGCCGGCAGCCCGAAGGCGTCCCAGCCCATCGGCTGCAGCACGTTGTAGCCCTGCATGCGCAGGTAGCGCGCCAGCACGTCGCCGATCGTGTAGTTGCGCACGTGACCCATGTGCAGCCGCCCGGACGGGTACGGCAGCATCGACAGGCAGTAGAACTTGCGCCGCGCGGGGTCCTCGCGGACCTCGAAGGCGCGCTGCTCCTGCCAATACTGCTGCGCGGCGCGCTCGACCGCGGCGGGATCGTAGGTCTCGTGCACTACGGCAGCTTCAGCGGCACGAAGATCTGCGCGTCGTCGCGCTGGATCAGCAGCGCCACGTTCTTGCCGGCGCTCTTGGCCGCATCCTGCAGCTCGGCCACCGAGTGCACGCGCTTGCCGTTGACGCCGAGGATGATGTCGCCCTGCTGGATCTCGGCGGCGGCGGCCGGACCGGAGACCTCCTCGACGACCAGGCTCCCCTGCGTGCCCGCCTGCTCCTTCTCCTGCGGGTTGAGGGGCCGTACCGTGAGTCCGAAGGCGCTCGGCGTCTTGGCGGCGCCGCCCTGCGGGCGCGCGCCCCGGGCGGCCACCTGCTGCTGCTCGTGCAGCTCTGCGACCGCGACGCTCAGCTGCAGCTGCTTGCCGTTGCGCCAGACCTGCAGCGTGGTATCGCTCCCCGGCTTCATCGCGGCGATCGCCCCCGAGAGCTCGCCGTAATGCTCGATCGGGTGGCCGGCGACGCCGAGGATCACATCGCCCGGCTCGATGCCGGCCTTGGCGGCCGGGCCGTCCTTCTCGACCGAGGAGACCAGCGCACCGCGCGGCCGGTCGAGCCCGAACGACTCGGCGAGCTGCGCGTTGAGGTCCTGGATGGTGACGCCGATGCGGCCGCGTACCACGTGGCCGGTCCTGATGAGCTGCTCCTCGACGTTGCGCGCCACGTCGATGGGGATCGCGAACGACAATCCCATGAAGCCGCCGGTGCGACTGAAGATCTGCGAGTTGATGCCGATCACCTCGCCCGCCATGTTGAACAGCGGACCGCCGGAGTTGCCGGGATTCACGGCGACGTCGGTCTGGATGAAGGGCACGTAGTTGTCGCTCGGCAGCGAGCGCGAGGTGGCGCTGATGATGCCGGCGGTGACGGAGTTCTCGAAGCCGAACGGCGAGCCGATGGCGAGCACCCACTGGCCGGGCTTGATGCGCGACGGATCGCCGAGCTTGACGACGGCCAGATCAGTCGCGCTGATCTTGATGACGGCGACGTCGGTGCGCTCGTCGGCGCCGATGACCTTGGCCTGGAACTCGCGCCGGTCGGTGAGCCGCACGGTCACGGTCTCCGCATCCGACACGACGTGGGTGTTGGTGAGGATGTAGCCGTCGGGACTCACGATGAAGCCCGAGCCCGCGCCGCGCACCGGCGGCTGATTGCGCTGCCCCTGGTCGGGGGTGGGAATGCCGAAGCGGTGGAAGAAGTCGTAGAAGGGGTCGTTGGGCGAGAGGCCGGGGACGCCGGGCGCCGGCTGCGCCTTCTCCACGACTTCGACGTTCACGACCGCGGACCCGTATTTCTCCACCAGCTGCGTGAAGTCGGGGAGCGCGTGCATCGCGGGCTCCGCCGTGGCCGGCTCGGCG